>NZ_JACARP010000298.1:0-306 GCF_013386595.1 Brevundimonas sp. P7753
TTGTCCAGCACATCGATCAGCAGGGGCAATTGCTCTACGGGCTGGGTGTTGTGTAAGGCCTGTACGCAGTCTTCGGCAGTCAACCCGCAGGCTTGCGCCTGAGGCATCTGGCGGATCGCCTGATCAAGGTCCTGGGCGCTGATGCGTCCTTCCGTCCACGCTTGCAGTTGCCGGTCGCGCCCGGGAAAGACCTGAATGCCGCCCAGCGCTGCCATGCGCGCTGCCACCCGGCGCACCGGCATGCCGATGCGCGCCCAGTGCGGGTTGACTGCAATGGCACGGTCCAGGGGCCAGGCCGGTGCAATG
>NZ_JACARP010000046.1:0-3974 GCF_013386595.1 Brevundimonas sp. P7753
CCCACAAGTGGGGAGGAAAGAGCGATGATCGGGCGGTTGCGCGGGGTTCTGGCCGAGGTCGGGGAGGCGGAATGCCTGATCGACTGCGGCGGGGTCGGCTATGTCGCCGCCTGCGGGGCGCGGACCCTGGGGCGGTTGCCGGCGCCGGGGGACGAGACGACGCTGTATATCCATAGCCAGTGGAGCGAGGACGCGGGGCCGCGTCTTTACGGCTTCCTGTCGCGCGACGAGCGCCGGGCCTTCACCGTGCTGCTGGCCATTCAGGGCGTGGGGCCGAAGGCGGCGCTGAGCGTGCTGGACGTGCTGCCGCCGGGGGAATTGGCCAGCGCTGTGGCGCGTGAGGACAAGGCGGCGGTCGGCCGGGCCAACGGCGTGGGGCCGAAGCTGGCCTTGCGCATCGTCACCGAACTGAAGGGCAAGCCGCTGGGCGACGGGCATTTTGCGCCGAACGCGCCGGGCGTTCACGCCGAGGTCGCCGCGGCTCCGCCGCCGCCGAGCGTGACGGGCGAGGCGGTCGCGGCCCTGCTGGGCCTGGGCATAGCCGAGATCAATGCGCGCCGGGCGGTGGATCAGGCGCTGATCCGGCTGGGGGACGAGGCGGAACTACCGGCGGTGATCCGTGCGGCCTTGCAGGAGCTGGGGCGGTGAGGGGCGCGCTTGGGGCGGGGATCTTGTCGTGCGCGCGCGACGCGGCCTATGACGGCGGCCTCCCTGAAACGCAGTCAAGGTTTGAAAATGAACAAGAAATTGCAGGTCGTCATCGTCTTCGTCGTGGGACTGGTCGCGATGGCGGTGGGGTACGCCGTCCTGAAGATGTAAGGCGGACCGGCGCGGGGGCGATGTGATGACGGATGACCGGCTGATCGCTCCCGACGCCGCGCCCGGCGAAAAGCACGACCGCGCCTTGCGGCCGCAGACCCTGGGCGAGTTCGTCGGGCAGTCGGCGGCCAAAGGCAATCTGAAGGTCTTTATCGACGCCGCGCGCGGGCGGTCGGAGGCGCTGGATCACGTCCTGCTGTTCGGACCTCCGGGTCTGGGCAAGACCACGCTGGCGCAGATCGTGGCGCGCGAGCTGGGCGTGGGGTTCCGGGCCACGTCAGGCCCGATCCTGGCCAAGGCGGGCGATCTGGCGGCGATCCTGACCAATCTGGAGCCGCGCGACGTCCTGTTCATCGACGAGATTCACCGCATGTCGCCGCTGGTGGAGGAGATCCTCTATCCGGCGATGGAGGACCATGTGCTGGACCTGATCATCGGCGAGGGGCCGTCGGCGCGCAGCGTGCGCATCGATCTGGCGCCCTTCACCCTGGTCGGGGCGACGACGCGCGCGGGGCTGCTGGCCACGCCGCTGCGGGACCGCTTCGGTATTCCGCTGCGGCTGGAATTCTATACGCCGGAGGAGCTGACGGCGGTGATCCGGGGGGCGGCGCGCAAGATGGGCGCGGCCATCACCGAGGACGGGGCGATGGAGATCGCGCGTCGGGCGCGAGGTACGCCGCGCATCGCCGGGCGGCTGCTAAGGCGGGTGCGGGACTTCGCTGACGCGGAGGGAACGCCCATCGACCAGTTGGCGTCGGCGCGGGCCCTGGCGCGGCTGGAGGTCGACGAGGCCGGGCTGGACAGTCTGGACCGGCGCTTCCTCAAGGCCCTGATCGAGAACTACGGCGGCGGGCCGGTGGGTATGGACACATTGGCCGCCGCGATCGCCGAGGCGCGCGACGCGGTCGAGGACGTGATCGAGCCCTATCTGCTGCAACAGGGCTTCATCATGCGCACCCCGCGCGGGCGGGTGGCCTGTGCGCGGGCCTATGAGCATCTGGGGCTGGAGGCGCCGAAGCCGGCGACGACAGTCGCGCCGGATCTGTTCGGGAAGTAGGGTCTCTTTCCTCCCCATTTCATGGGGAGGTGGCGCGGCGCGCAGCGACGTGACGGAGGGGGCGACTCCCCGTCAGCCGTCTGCGCCGCCCCCTCCACCGCTACGCGGTCCCCCTCCCCATGAAATGGGGAGGAAAGAGGCGCTGTTCGGAACCGCTCGCAAAAGGACTTCACCCGTTCGTCAAACCCGGCCATGCTGGCTGCGAAGGAGACGGGCGATGGCGCGAGGCGGGATCGGGACGGACCAGAAGATCGCCGTGCTGGGCGCGGCGGTGCTGCTGCTCGGGGCGCTGAGCCTGGTGGCCTTGAACCAAGGCGCGCGGTTCGGGCCGAAGCAGGCGACGGCGGCGGAACGCGCCCTGACCCAGGTCAAGGCGCAGATGGGGCCGACCGCCGAGGTGCGGTATCTGGAAACCGGCAAGCGCCGCGCCGTCTGCGGCTACGCCGGGATCGCCGGGCAGAAACAGGCGGTGGCCTTTGTCTCGCGGCCCAACCGCATCCTGATGGGCGACGATCCCCTGGGCGCCGAGTTCGCGGATATGAAGGCTGAGTTCTGTCCGGGCTTCAACGCGGCGGCCTCGGCGGCTAAGCCCTCGGCGACGACTTCCGCTCAGGGCTGATCATGACCGACCAACCGACCGCCGGCCGCTTTGACGGGCTGGATCATCTGCTGCCGGTGCGGGTCTATTACGAGGACACCGACTTCACCGGCCTGGTCTATCACGCCAACTATGTGCGGTATTTCGAGCGGGGGCGGTCGGATTTCCTGCGGCTGGCGGGGGTGGGGCACGCCGAACTGCTGGAGCAGGACGAGCCCCTGGCCTTTGTGGTGGCGGACTTGGGGATCAAGTACCTGAAGCCGGCGCGGATCGACGACGCCCTGGTGGTGCGGACCCGCTATGAGGCCATCAAGGGGCCGAGGCTGATCATCCGGCAGACGGTGGAGCGCGACGGCGAGGTGCTGTGCCGGGCCGATGTGGTTGCGGTCTGCATCCATCTGGACGGGCGGCCGCGCCGGCCGAGCAAGCGGTTGGTGGAGTTGGTGGGGCCGTGGCTGACGGGGGAAAGCGCCTGATCCTCCCTTCTCCCCTTGAGGGAGAAGGTGGCCCGTCAGGGCCGGATGAGGGGTGTCGGCGCGACGTTCAATAGGCAACCCCGGACCTAGTTTCCTCGCACCCCTCATCCGTCAGGCTTCGCCTGCCACCTTCTCCCTCAAGGGGAGAAGGAAGACGGAAGCCTCGCAATAACGCGCTTGTCAGAGGCGGCCCCCGTGACGCGGGGCGCGACGACCGCTAGACCGCCGCCATGAAACCGCCACGTCCGCCCGCTCGATAAGGGCAGGACGACACCGGATCTGACCCAAGGACGCCGTATGACCCTGCCCGCCGACGCCTCCATGCTGAATCCCATCGAGCTGTTCATGACCGCCGACTGGGTGGTGAAGACGGTCATGGTCGGCCTGGCCGCGGCCTCGGTCTGGTCGTGGACCATCATCATCGACAAGGCGGTGCGTTTCTCGCGCATGAACGCTCGCGCCAGCGAGTTCGAGAAGCAGGTCGAGAGCGGGCGGTCGCTGGAAGACGTGGCGGCGCAGGCCGGGGCGCAGCCTGCCGATCCCCTGCCGCGGATGCTGGTGCTGACGCTGCAGGACTGGCGCGAGGCGCGCTCGCGCGGGGCCATGACGGACACGCAGGGCTCGATGCTGATCGCGCGCATCGACCGGGCGCTGGATTCGGTCATCGCCCGCGAGAGCCAGAAGATCGAGAACGGTCTGGGCGTGCTGTCGGTGGTGGCCACGGCCTCGCCCTTCATCGGTCTGTTCGGCACGGTCTGGGGCATCATGAACGCCTTTGACGCCATCGCGGCGGCGGGCAACACCAATCTGACGACGGTGGCGCCGGCCATCGCCGAGGCCCTGTTCGCCACGGCCATCGGTCTGGCGGCGGCCATCCCGGCCTATATCGCCTTCAACGCCTTCTCGGTGACGGCGGGCAAGTTCACGGGCCGTCTGGAGGCCTTCGCCGACGATCTGCAGTCGGCCATCGCGCGGCGTCTGGGCGCGCCCTCGGCTCCGCCCCCGCCGCCGCCGCCCCCGTCGG
>NZ_JACARP010000047.1:0-52059 GCF_013386595.1 Brevundimonas sp. P7753
CCGCCTGCAGGTCCAACTGCTGGCGCGGGCGAACGAAGCCCGACGCATCGCCGAGGAAACCCTGCCGCAAGCGCAACGCGCCGTGACCCTGGTCCGGGACGGCTTCGCGCGCGGCGGCTTCACCTACAACGACGTCATGAGCGCCCACACGGCCCTGTTGCAGACCCGGGCGCGCCGCGTGACGGCGCTTCAGGCCTTCCATCTTGATCGCGCCCGCCTTGACCGGCTGACCGGCGCCCATGCCGATCTGATCGGCCCGGAGATCCAACCATGATCCGCTCCATCTCCGCCCGCCTTCTCGGCGGGGCGGCCATGGCCGCCTGCGCCCTGGCCCTCTCCAGCTGCGGCGAGCGCGCCAAGCCGGCCGAGGGCGGCGAGGCCGAAGCGGCCGCCGCCGCCGACTATGAACGCGGCCCCCACAACGGCCGCCTGCTGCGCGACGGCGACTTCTCGCTCGAGATCACCATCTATGAGGAAGGTCCCGAGCCCCTGTTCCGCCTCTACCCCTACCTCAAGGACAAGCCCCTCGATCCCGCCCTTGTGTCGGCCGACATCGCGCTCACCCGCCTGGGCCCCAAGGTCGACCGTTTCCAGTTCACCCCGGAAAAGGACTATCTCGCCAGCCCCGGCGTCGTGTTCGAGCCCCACTCCTTCGACGTGGCCGTGAACGCGACCCAGGCCGCCAAGCGCTCGACCTGGACCTATCAGTCCTATGAAGGCCGCACGGTCATCACCCCGACGGCCGCCCAGGCCGGCGGGGTCACGACCCAGACGGCCGGCCCCGCCGTCCTCGGGGAAAGCCTGCCGCTCAGCGGGCGCGTCGAGATCACGCCGGAAGGCCAGAGCGAGGTCCACGCCCGCTACCCCGGTCGGGTCGTGGCCATGAACGTCCAGCTCGGCCAACGCGTCACGCGCGGCCAGGTCCTGGCGCGCGTGGAATCCAGCGAAAGCCTGCAGACCTACGCCGTCACGGCGCCGATCTCCGGCGTCATCCTGGCCAAGAACGCCAACCCCGGCGCCATCACCGGCAACGGCGCGCCCATGCTGGTCATCGGCGATCCGACCCGGCTTCACGCCGAGTTCTTCCTCTATCCGCGCGACGCCGAACGCGTGCGTGTCGGCCAGAGGGTGGAGGTGACGAGCCTGGCCGGCGAACACCGGGCCAGCGGCGTGATCGAAGCCATCCTGCCGTCGGATGACGTCCTGAGCCAGACCCTGGTCGCCCATGTCGAGCTGCCCTATCAGAACGGCGTCTGGCGTCCGGGTCTGGGCGTCCAGGGATCGGTCCAGGTCGGCGAAGGCGAGGCGCCGCTCGCGGTGCGGACCAAAGCCCTCCAGCCCTTCCGTGACTTCACCGTCGTCTACGCCAGGGTCGGAAACACCTATGAGGTGAGGATGCTCGAACTGGGCCGCCGCACCGACGAATGGACCGAGGTCCTCGGCGGCCTGGAGCCCGGGACCGAATATGTCGTCGACGGCGCCTTCCTCATTCGCGCGGACATCGAAAAGTCCGGCGCGAGCCATGACCACTAGGGGGCGCGCGCATCATGCTTGATCGCATCATCGCCCTGTCGATCCGCTTCCGATGGCTCGTCATGGGGCTGGTCCTCACGGCCTGCGTCGTCGGCGTCTGGAGTTTCCAGCGCCTGCCGATCGACGCCACCCCCGACATCACCAACGTCCAGATCCAGATCAATACGGAGGCGCCGGGCTATTCCCCGCTGGAAGCCGAACAACGCATCACCTTCCCCGTCGAGACGGCCGTCGCCGGCGTGCCGGGACTGCAATACACCCGCTCGGTCTCGCGCTACGGCCTGAGCCAGGTGACCGTCATCTTCGACGACGGCACCGACATCTATTTCGCTCGCCAGCTGGTGAACGAACGGCTGCAAGGCGCGCTCGGCCAGCTTCCGCCGGGGATCACACCGGAGCTGGGTCCCATCGCCACGGGGCTGGGCGAGATCTTCATGTATACGGTCGAAGCCGAGCCCGGCACCCGGAGGCCCGACGGCCAGCCCTATTCGACCGAGGACCTGCGCACCCTGCAGGATTGGGTCATCCGGCCCCAGCTTCGCAACACCCGTGGGGTCACCGAGGTCAACACCATCGGCGGCTATGAGCGGCAGTACCACGTCACCCCGCGACCAGAGCGGTTGTCCGCCTATGGCGTGACCATGGCCGAGATCGTCGAGGCGCTGGAGAAGAACAACGCCAACGTCGGCGCGGGCTATGTCGAACGCTACGGCGAACAGTATCTGATCCGGGTGCCGGGCCAGGCGACCAGCCGCGAGGATCTCGGCGCCGTGGTCATCGCTACGCGCGGCGGCGTGCCGATCCGCGTCGCCGACGTCGCGGACGTCGACATGGGCGAGGAGCTACGGACGGGGGCCGCGACCGAGAACGGCAAGGAGACGGTGCTGGCCACCGTCCTGATGCTGGCGGGCGAGAACAGCCGCGTCGTGGCCCAGGCCGCCGCGGCCAGCCTGGAGGAAGCCGCCAAGGCCCTGCCCAAGGGGGTGAAGGCGTCGCCGGTCTATGACCGGACCGACCTCGTCGAGCGGGCCGTCAAGACGGTCGAGAAGAACCTGGTCGAAGGCGCCCTGCTCGTCATCGTCGTCCTCTTCCTCCTGCTCGGAAACATCCGCGCCGCCCTGATCACGGCGGCGGTCATCCCCATCACCATGCTGATGACGATCACGGGCATGGTGCGCACCGGCACCTCGGGCAATCTGATGAGCCTGGGGGCGCTGGACTTCGGCCTGATCGTCGACGGCGCCGTCATCATCGTCGAGAACTGCCTGCGTCGCTTTGGTGAGGCCCAGCATCGTCTGGGGCGCATCCTGACCCGAGAGGAAAGGTTCGAACTGGCGGGCTCCGCCTCCAGCGAAGTGATCCGCCCCTCCCTGTTCGGGGTGATGATCATCACCCTCGTCTATGTGCCGATCTTCGCCCTGACCGGGGTCGAGGGCAAAACCTTCCATCCGATGGCCATCACCGTGGTCATCGCCCTGACGGCGGCCCTGCTGCTGTCCCTGACCTTTGTTCCCGCCGCCGTCGCCATGTTCGTCACGGGCAAGGTGGAGGAGAAGGACAGCTTCCTCATGCGCTGGGCGCGGATCGGCTATCAGCCCGCGCTCGACTTCGCCCTCAGGAGCCGCAGGCTGATGGTGGGGCTGGCCGTAGTCCTCGTCGTCATCGCCGGCTTCGGCGCTTCAAGAATGGGCTCGGAGTTCGTGCCCAATCTCGACGAAGGCGACATCGCCATGCACGCCCTGCGCATTCCGGGCACCAGCCTGACCCAGGCCGTCCAGATGCAGACCGCGCTGGAGGCCCGTCTGGCGAAATTCCCCGAGGTCGAGCGGGTCGTGGCCAAGATCGGCACCGCCGAAGTCGCCACCGATCCCGTTCCGCCGTCGGTCGCCGACACTTTCATCATGCTGAAGGACCGCAGGGACTGGCCTGATCCCCGCAAGTCGCGCGGGGACCTGGTCGCGGAGATGGAAGCCGCCGTCAGCGAGATTCCCGGCAGCAAATACGAGTTCACCCAGCCCATCCAGATGCGGTTCAACGAACTGCTGTCCGGCGTTCGCGCCGACGTCGCCGTCAAGATCTATGGCGACGATCTGGACGAACTCCTGCGGCTGGGCGCCGAGGTCGAGGCCGTCGTCGCTTCAGTCGAGGGATCGGCCGATCCCCAGACCGAGCAGATCACCGGCCTGCCGGTGCTGCAGATCACGCCTGATCGCACCGCCATGGCGCGCCTGGGCCTGAGCCTCGACGACGTCCAGTCGGTCATCTCGACCTCCATGGGCGGCACGACCGCGGGCCAGATCTTCGAGGGCGACCGTCGCTTCGACGTGGTGGTCCGCCTGCCGGAAGACCTGCGCTCGGACGTCAACGCCATCGGCCGCCTGCAGATTCCCCTGCCGGCCGCCGAGGGCCAGGCGCGCCGGTTCATTCCCCTGAGCGAGGTCGCCGTGATCGAACTCGTCAAGGGGCCGAACCAGATCAGCCGCGAAAACGGCAAGCGCCGCATCGTGGTGACAGCCAATGTCCGCGACCGCGATCTGGGCTCCTTCGTCGGCGAGGTGCAGAAGCGGATCGAAGCCGACGTGGTCGTCCCTGCCGGCTACTGGGTCACCTACGGCGGTACGTTCGAACAGCTGATCTCGGCGGCCAAACGGCTCCAACTGGTGGTGCCGGCGGTGCTGCTGCTGATCTTCGGCCTGCTGTTCGCCCTGTTCCGTTCGGTCAAGGACAGCGCCATCGTCTTCTCCGGCGTGCCCCTGGCGCTCACCGGCGGGGTCGCGGCCCTGATGCTCAGAGGCCTGCCGCTGTCGATCTCCGCCGGCGTCGGCTTCATCGCCCTCTCGGGGGTGGCGGTGCTGAACGGGGTGGTCATGGTCACCTTCATCCGCAGCCTGATCGCCGAGGGCAAACCCCTGGGCGAGGCCCTTCGCGAAGGCGCCCTGACCCGGCTGCGGCCGGTGCTGATGACCGCCCTGGTCGCCAGCCTCGGCTTCGTGCCCATGGCGCTCAACGTCGGGGCCGGCGCCGAGGTCCAGCGCCCGCTGGCCACGGTCGTGATCGGGGGGATCATCTCCTCAACCCTGCTCACCCTGCTCGTGCTGCCAGCCCTCTACAGCCTGGTGCACGGGCGATCGAAGCCTGACGGGACCACGGGCGCTGCACCCGGCGGCCTGGCCCGCTTCGATCCCCGGCGCTTCCTGCCTTTCAGCCGCCGGCCCTGAGGGCGTCCGGGCGGCGCGGCTTCGGCCGCGCCGCCCCCTTCCTCCCGCACACTCGATTTCCGCCCAAGAGGATTCACATGACAATCGCGTCCCGCCACGACCCCTGGTCCTGGCTGAAATCCCCAGCGACGGCGCTTCTGGCCGTCCTCATCTTCTTCATCATCGACGGCGCCGCCGCCCAGGCGCTCGCCCACGGCGTGGCCGAGGGCGACAAGGGCTATATCCAGGAAACCTCCGGGATCGTCTTCTGGCCGTTCGTCTATCTCGGCGCCAAGCACATGGTGACCGGGTACGACCACCTGCTGTTCCTGTTCGGGGTGATCTTCTTCCTCTACCGGCTGAAAGACATCAGCATCTACGTGACCATGTTCGCCATCGGTCACTCCACGACCCTGCTGCTCGGCGTGCTGACCAACATCAGCGTCTCCAGCTACCTGGTGGATGCGATCATCGGCCTGTCGGTCGTCTACAAGGCGCTCGACAACCTGGGCGCCTTCCAGCGCTGGTTCGGCTTCCAGCCCAACACCAAGGTCGCCACCCTGGTGTTCGGCCTGTTCCACGGCTTCGGCCTGGCCACCAAGCTGCAGGACTTCCAGCTGTCCCCCGACGGCCTGTTGGTCAATCTCGTCGCCTTCAACATCGGCGTGGAGATCGGCCAGCTTCTGGCGCTCGGCGCCATCCTCATCGTCATGGGTTTCTGGCGCCGCAGCGAGAGCTTTTTCAAACACGCCTATCTCGCCAACGTCGTCCTCATGACCCTCGGCTTCATTCTGACGGGCTACCAGCTCGTCGGCTATTTCGTCGCCTGACCGGAGACCTGAACCATGTACAACGCTGACAAACCCCGCCTGTCCGACCTGCCCACCACGGGTCAGTTGCTCCGCTCGACCGGCATCGCCGCCGTCGTCGCCGCCGGCCTGCTCGTCACTGTCGTCCTGCCGTCCGAGTACGGCGTCGATCCGACCCGGGTGGGAACGGTCTTCGGCCTGACCGAGATGGGCCGGATCAAGGTCTCCCTGGCTGCGGAAGCCAAGGCGGACGAGGCGATGGACGCCGCTGCAGCCGCGGCTCCGATCGAGGCGAGTCCAGCGCCCGTCGTCGTCGCTGCGGTCGCCCAATCCGCGGCCGCCAGCCCGGCGCCCGACGCCGCCTCCGGCCAGCGCACCGATGAAACCATACTGACCCTGGCGCCCGACCAGGGCGCCGAAATCAAACTGGTCATGACGGAGGGCGCCAAGGCCCGCTTCACCTGGACGAGCAGCGGCGGACGCCTGAACTTCGACACCCACGCGGATCGCCCCGGCGTCTCCTACCACGGCTACGGCAAGGGCTCGTCCCAGAGCGAAACCGGCGAACTGACGGCGGCCTTCACCGGCAGTCACGGCTGGTTCTGGCGCAATCGCACGGGCGCACCCGTGACAGTCACCCTCAAGACCGAAGGTGCCTACACCGAAGTGAAACGCGTCGTCTGATCCACAGGGGGTTCACGCCTTCGTCGTCGGCCGGCGGTTCCGCCGCCGGTCAATGACAGAGACAGGAGAGCGAGCGGCCTCACCGCCTGGACCACGGCCAGCGCCTGTGTCGCTCGTCGATCACATAGGGATCGGCATGCGTAGTCTCATCCGTCCCCTTGTCCTGCACGTGATCCTGCAGGTGCGGATCGCCCCGCCCGCCGCAGCAGCCAGGCTGATCGCCAGCAGTCCGCGCAGACACGGCGCCAGGGCGAAGAGACCAACGCCGTCGGTCAACCGCCGGAGGAAGGGGCGCGCGCGTCTGGCTGAGGGCCGGCAAGGTGGCGCTGACGACAAACAGGCCGATATGACGAAGCCGACCGAGGTCGCCGAGGTTGTTGTAGCTCCTGAAGGCCAGAAGGACGGCCACCACCCACACCCTATGACGGCGTAGAAATCATCGACTTAAATTTCGCAACCCATCAAACGGGGTGCACCGCTTCGGTGTCGAACAGCGCCTCGATGATGGGGCAGTCCGGCGTCGAGCCTTCGGCGCAACGGGCCACCATGTCGGAAAGAACCCGCTCCATCGCCCGCAAGCTGACGATCTTGGAGCGCACATCAGTCAGGTGCACGGCGGCCACTTCGCGGACCTCGGTACAGGGTCGATCCCGCTGTTCCGCCAAGTCCAGCAGGGCTCGAACCTCATTCAGCGTGAAACCGAGATCACGAGCCCGCCGAACGAAGTTTAACCGAAGGAGGTGCCCCCCGCCGTAGAGGCGGTGCCCCCCGTCGCTGCGAGCCGGCGCAGGGATCAAGCCGATCCGCTCATAGTAGCGGACGGTCTCGATGTTGACGCCGGTTCGGCGCGACAGCACGCCGATCGCGAACTGCGGCGTCGTGTCACGCAGGGCGAATTTGTCCATCGAAGATAAAGCCCTTGTATCTGTAGTCGCTACAGACCCTATCTTGCCTTCATCACCAAGAGAAGGAGTGGGCAATGGCCGCCTCGGACGGCATCGAGAACCCCAACGGAAACGCCGCGGCCCCAGCCGACAAGTCGTCCAGCCGTGCGTGGCTGGCGGTTGCAGGCCTTGCTGCCGCGATCGGCGCGTCGTCCTGCTGTGTTCTGCCGCTGGTGTTGTTCGCGCTCGGCGTCAGCGGGGCCTGGATCGGCAACGTCACGGTCCTCGCGCCCTATCAACCCTATTTCATCGTTGCGGCGGTGGCTTTCCTGGGTGTCGGATTCTTCCGCGTCTATCGTCGTCCTCGCACCGCCTGCGCCGAAGGCGAGACCTGCGCTCGACCGGGCTCCACCCGCCTTGTCAAGATCGCGCTTTGGGCGGCGTCCGTGCTCGTCGCCATCGCCGTCGCATTTCCCTATGTTGCGCCGCTGCTACTCGGCGCGTGAGTTCCTGGAGATCAAGGCCATGACCCTTTCCATCCGCGCCGCCCTTGCAGTTGCAGCGGCGCTTTTCACTGCCGAAACGGCGCAGGCGGCCGAACGCACGGTGACGCTGGATGTCACCAATGTGTCCTGTGTGACGTGCGCCCCTATCGTTCGACGCGCTATCTCGCGGGTTCCGGGCGTTACGGCTGTATCCGTGAACCCTGGCGACGCCGGACGGGCCGTGGCGACCGTGACCTACGACGACGTGCGAGTGACGCCGACAGTCCTGGCTCAGGCCTCGACCAACGCCGGCTATCCCGCGCGTGTTCGGGCCAGCCACTAGCGGAACCAGGTTTCGCTAGTGGGCGTCATCGGCACGAACATCGGCGGCGCCATGCAGTTCTACTTCCTGACGAGCCCACCCGTTCCGGCCTTCCCTGTCGTCGCGCCGTAGCGGGCCGCCAGGCCTGTCCGGTTGCAGGCCGCCCGCCCAACGGCGGACACAAGATTTGAAAGCACCGAGCAGTATGAGTGACTGTCGCCCTCTCTCCCGGAACGCCGCAGAGACCTATGATCTGGTCGTGATCGGCGCTGGCTCAGCCGGCTTCTCCGCCGCCATTACGGCAGCCGAAGAGGGAGCGCGGGTAGCGCTCGTCGGCGCCGGAACGATTGGCGGGACCTGCGTGAACATAGGCTGCGTGCCGTCGAAAGCGTTGATCCGCGCGGTGGAGCCCCTGCACCAGGCGCGGGCCGCAAGCCGTTTCGACGGCGTGAGAGCCACTGCTGAAATCAGCGCCTGGTCCGAGGTGATCCGCCAGAAGGACCAACTGGTGAACGCTCTGCGTCAGGCCAAATACGAAGATGTCCTGCAAGGCTACGACGCCATCGCCTACCACGAAGGCGCAGCCAGGCTCGTCTTGGGCGGCGTGGAGGTCGGCGATGTCCGGCTCACCACCGACAAGGTGATCATCGCGACGGGATCGCGACCGGCGATTCCGGCGATCGCTGGGATCGACACTGTCCCCTATCTGACCAGCACGACCGCGCTCGAACTGGAGGCGCTGCCGCAGTCCTTGCTGGTGATCGGTGGTGGATACATAGGCGCGGAATTGGCTCAGATGTTCAGCCGGGCCGGCGTGCAGGTCACGCTCGTGTGCCGGTCACGTCTGTTGCCGGAAGGTGAACCCGAGATCAGCGAGGCGCTGCAACGCTACCTCTCAGACGAGGGCGTCACCGTGGTTGTCGGGGCGACCTACGAGGCTATCGCCCATTCGGAAACGGACGTGTCGCTCACCCTTACGCAGGGCGACAGCCGGAGGGTGCTCACCGCCGAGCGCGTGCTCATGACGACAGGCCGGATCGCCAACTCGGACGGCCTGGGTCTTGCCGAGTCGGGGGTCAGCGTCTCCGAAAACGGAGGAATCGTCGTGGACGACCGGATGCGCACGACCCGCCCCGGCGTCTACGCCGTCGGTGACGTCACCGGGCGTGACCAGTTCGTCTATATGGCGGCCTACGGTGCCAGGCTCGCTGCTCGAAACGCGCTCAACGGCGACAGTCTGTCCTACGACAACAGCGCCATGCCGGCGGTCGTGTTCACCGATCCCCAGGTGGCGACGGTCGGGCTCACGGAAGCCGCCGCACGGGCGGCCGGGCATGATGTCCAAACCTCGATGATCACCCTGGATCACGTCCCGCGCGCGCTCGCGGCCAGAGACACGCGCGGGCTCATCAAGCTGGTGGCGGATCGCGGCACGCGGCGGCTCCTCGGCGCGCACATTCTTGCTCCGGAAGGGGCCGACAGCATCCAGACCGCAGCGGTGGCCATCAAGTGCGGAATGACGGTGGAGCAGTTGGGCGACACGATCTTCCCCTATCTCACGACCGTCGAGGGCCTGAAACTGGCGGCGCTGACGTTCAACAAGGACGTCGCCAAACTCTCTTGCTGCGCCGGTTGAGGGCCAAGACGCGATGCTTCCCGCTGCGACGGCTATCGGCTGCTGCGCGCCGGATCAGACGCTCTTCATCGAAACAGAGGGGTCCGCCAGCAGGACCGGATCCACTGGCGTCGCCTTGCCGATCAGCAGCCGTCCGCCCATGAAATCGGCCGGGGCGTTGACCGCTTCGACGCAAACGATGCGGTCGCCATTCAGGTGGAAGACGGCGAAAGCGCCGCTGGCCGGATCGCCACGCACCACCTGATGGTCGGCGTCAAACGGAAGGCCGGCGATCTGAAGCTTGACGTCATACTGGTCCGACCAGAACCAGGGCACTTCGGCCGCCGGGGGCGCTCGGCCGACGATGGCGGCGGCGGCCTGCTTGGCCTGTTCCAGGGAGTTCGGAACGCTTTCCAGCCGATGCATCCGCCCGCCGTGGACCGGGATGGGCCGATGGGTGACGTCGCCGATGGCGTAGATTGAGGGATCCGCCGTGCGGGCGTTCTCATCCACGACCACGCCGTTCTCACAAGGCAGACCCGCCGTTCGCGCCAGGGCTTCGCGCGCCAGGGCGCCGACGCCGACCAGAACCGCGTCCGCAGCGATCAGGGTTCCGTCCGCCAGCCGGACGCCTTCGGGGCGAACGCCGCCGCCCTCAAAGCCCGACACCTCGGCGCCGGTCAGAATCTCGACGCCGCGCGCCCGGTGATAGTCGGTGAAGAAGGCGGACAGGGTTTCCGACGCCACGCGCGCCAGCACCCGGTCCATGCGCTCGATCACCACCGCCTCGGCGCCGAGGGCGCGGGCCGAGGCTGCCGCCTCCAGCCCGACATAGCCGCCGCCGACCACGGCCAGACGCTTGCCGGGGGCGAGCGCAGATTTCAGTCGTTCGGCGTCGTTCAGCGTGCGCAGTTCCATGAGGTCGGGGCGGTCGGCTCCGGGGATGGCCAGCTTGCGCGCCATCGAGCCCGTGGCCAGGATCAGCACGTCGTAGGCTTCGACCACGCCGTCAGCGAAGGTCACCGCCTTGGCTCCCGCGTCGATGGCGGTCGCGGTGACGCCGGTGCGCAGGTCGATCTGCTGCTCGGCGTAGAAGCTCTCGGGGCGCAGCAGCAGGTCCTCCAGACCCGCCTCCCCCTTCAGCCAGGCCTTGGACAAGGGCGGTCGCTGATAGGGCGCCGCCGCCTCCTCGCCCGCCAGGACGATCTCGCCCGCAAAGCCATACTGCCTCAGCAGCGCCGCCGCCGAGCCCCCCGCGTGTCCCGCGCCGATAATCAGAACCCTGGTCGAGTTTGCAGACATTGAGCCCCTGCTTCCTGATTCCACATTTTCGTCAGAAGCGACGTCCGTCGCAGCGAATTTTGTAAATGGCGCAGGGCTCCGCCTCGCGCCGTCCGTCCGCCAGGGCCGCCATCTCCTGGAACAAGAGGCCCAGGGCTCGGTCGAGCCCGGGTCGGCGTCCTAGTCCGAAGCCTCTGCAGGGTCCGAGGGCGCGAACCGCGCTCCGAGATCATAGGCTTCCCCTGGAAAGGTCAGTCGAACGAAGGTGATGCGCTCCGCTCGCCGCCACGTCCGGCGTTCGAGGGAAAGGCAGGCCGCAGCAGGATCGATCCCTAGGGTCAGCGCGGTTGCGCGGGACACGTTCACGGCTCGGATTCTGTGCTCGGCTTCCGTCCAGGGAACGCGCTCCAGCAGCCATGTGCCGGGCGGACCCTGGGTAAAATCGGCGTCCCGGGCCTGGGGCACGGAGGCCAGGCTGATCAACCGTTCCTCGAGCGCGAAAGGACGACCGCTGCTGCGGTGGAGGCAGCGCAACTCGATCACCTCGCCGGATGCGGCGAGTGCAAGTTCTTCCGCGTCCCGCTTGTGCGCGGCCCGGACCTTCCGGGACAGGAGTTCGAAATCATAGGGTTCGCCGCGATTGAGAATCTCGGCCTGTATGTCCGGGATATCCAGCACGAAGGAATGTATCCGCGGCCGCGCCACAAAGGACCCGAAGCGTCGACGGCGTATGATCATGCCCCGTTCCGCCAGCGGCGCGAGGGCCTTGTTCACGGTCATGCGCGAACAACCATACTCCTCCATCAGCTCATGCTCGAAGGGGATGCGGAACCCGGGCGACCATTCGCCCGACAGGATGCGGTCGGCGATGTCGGAGCGGATGCGTCGGTGGAGCGTGAGATCCATGGAGTCGTTCCTCCCCGTCATGTCCGTTAATCGGGCCAAGCTTCAGCTTGGCCCGCATTGGCCGCCAATCCAACAGGAAGGCGCCGGGGCGCAGAACGCCCCGGCGCAGTCTCAACGGCGGCGCTGCAGCCATTCGATCCCGTCATGGATATAGGCGAAATCCTGGCGTCGGAAGGCGCTGAACAACATGATGAAACCGCTCAGGGCCAACCACAGACACCCGGTGGCGATGATGATGATCAGCGGATGGTTGAAACTCTGGCGATCCGTGTAGTCCATGATGTGGATCATCCAGAAGAAGTCCCAGAGCCGCCAGGTGTTGGTCTTGGCGCCCGCGACCTCGCCGGTGACGGCGTTCAGGATCAGGGTCGTCTTCTCCTTGTCCGCGAACTCGACCCGCCAGGCCGGAAGCGCGAAATCTCGCGTCTCCAGCGTCGGCTTCTCGACCAGAGCCACGGAGGTCACCGGCGCTGTGCCGTTGAAGGCTGCGACGGCCAGCGTCTTGGCGCGGGCGTCGTCGATGACGATGCGGCGACCGTCCACGGGGTCGACCAGTTGGACGCCGCTGGGCGTCGTGGCGGCGTAAACCCAGGCGTCTTGCAAGGGACGCAGCTCGATCCGGGAAATCGGCTGGCCCACCGCCTGGGCGACCTGAGCCAGCGACAGCACCCCAGCGGGCGTGGGCGACGGCGTAGAGTGGACGATGGAATCTTCACCAGCCACCTTGCGATGATCGATCAGCGCCATGGCGGCGCCGCTGATGGCCCAGAGCAGAAATTGAAGACCCAGGACCAGGCCGAACCATTTGTGCAGTCTACGGATTAGAAACATCTGATGATCCTCACGCTGCGGCTTTGCGCACGCGGCGCTTGCGACGGAAGCTGTAGAGCAGGAGCCAGGCCCCGGTGAGGGAGGTCACCACCATCATCCAGGTCGCGACCTTGAGCAGGATGTTGTTGACGTTGTCGCGGGTCTCATAGTCCATGATGTGGAACATCCAGACGAAGTCGAACGTGCGCCACAGGTCATGACGCTTGGCCACGAGTTCGCCGGTCTGGGGCGAGATATAGAGGGTGGGCCGCCACAGGCCTTCGAACTGCACCCGCCAGATCGGCGCTGGACGCCCCCTGATCTCGCCGGGGATTTCGTACAGCAGCTCCATTTCGCGGACACCGCCATCCCCTGCGTAGATCTGCTCGGCGCGCCGCCGTGCGCCGGCTTCGTCGATCAGGGGCAGCTTCTCACCGGACCGGGCGTCGAACAGGGACCGGCCGCTCGTCTGGCTGACGATATAGACAGGCTGTCCCAGCTGCTGGTCGAGACGCAGGCTTTGAGCGCCGCCGGCAGTCTTGAGAATGACCGCAGGATCGACCAGGCCGCCCATGGAAATCGGTTCGGCGACGGGTGTCCGCACCAGATGATCGCCATGGATAATGTCGATATGGACGGCGGTCATGTAGAGGCCGCTCACGACCCAGAAGAGGGCCTGAACGCCGATGATCAGCGCAAGCCACTTGTGGGCTTTTCGCGCTACGGAAGGCCAGCGCACCATTTGATACTCACTGTTTGGGGGACGTTGAAACACCAGGCGGGAGCCATGGGGGGGCCGCCCGGTGTTTCTGGAAGTGGCAGGTTAGTTGAACTGATAGGTCAGGCGGACGTAGCCGCGACGGCCAAGCAGGTCGTAGGTCATGGTGTCGGTATTGCCGTCGGTCCAGCTCTGGATGAACGGCGCCTTCTTGTCGAAGAGGTTGTCGATGCCGAAGGCGATGTCAGCCTTCTCACCCAGGCGATAGGCGAACTGGGCGTTGTGGTAGAAGAGGTTCGGCGTCTCATAGCCGATGTCGCCCGGCGCGGCGTTGAAGTCCGTGGCCTTGCCGATCAGTTGCACCGAATAGGTCGCCGTCCAGCGATCATCGACAACCGAGGCGCTGACGTTCGATCGCCAGTGGGGATAGCCGCCGTTGCCGCCGCCGATATGGCCGTCGAAGATGATCGGATCGGCGCCCAGGAAAGGCGTCACGACATATTCGCCGAGATAGGTGGTGTTCCAGTCGAGGCTGGCGCGGCGGTCGCCGAGATCAAAGGCGTAGCGCGCCCCGATGTCGACGCCCTTCATGGTTTCCAGGCCGGCGTTGGTCGGCTGGGCCGAGAGGAAGTTCACTTCGCCGGTCAGGGGACTGCGGGTGAAGTTGTTCGGGCCGCAGAAGGGGTGGTTCATGCCCGGCGAGGCGTAGCAGATGGCCAGCTTGGTGGACCCCGGGATGGACCGGATCGCGTCTTCGATCTTGATGTCGAAATAGTCGACGGTCAGGGACAGGCCTTTGACCTGCTCGGGTTGCCAGACCAGACCCAGGGTGAGGGTCTCGGCCGTTTCGGGCGAGAGTTTCTGATTGCCGCCGACCGTGGTCAGGACCGTGTTGCCGAGTTGCACATAGTTAGCCGGCACGCCGGAAGCCTGGCAGTTGGCGATCAGCGTCGCGTTTCCGCTGGTGCTGTAGCGGCTGCACGGATCAGTCGTCGTCAGATTGCCCTCTGCAACGCCGCCGAACAGTTCGGGAACGCTTGGAATCCGGAAGCCGGTGCCGAAGGTGGCCCGCAGGCGAAGACTGTCGACGACGCTCCAGTTCAGGCCCAGCTTGTAGGTGGTGTTGCCGCCGAACAGGTCATAGTCCGAATAGCGGACGGCCGCGTCGAGCTCGAGCCTTTGGATGAACGGCAGGTCGGACAGGAGCGGCGCCGACAGTTCGACATAGGCTTCCTTGGCCTTGGTCGAGCCGGCGATGGGGTCCTGCTGGTTGGTGTTGGCGATACCCAGAACGGTGAGGGCGTCAGGATCGCGCCAGCCCTTTTCCTCGCGGTAGACGAGACCCGCCGCGGCGGCGAGCGGTCCGGACGGGAGCTGGAGCACCGTGCCGGTGACGTCGAGCGTGACGCTGCGCTGCTCATTCCCCCCGGTGTCGCGCGAGGTGAAGAGGATATAGTCGAGCACCTCCTTGCTGAGGTCTCCGGCGCCCAGATAGTCACCGCAGGGGATGGCCGCGCCCGCCGCGTTGCTGCAGACGGCGGTGTTCAGGGTTTCGCCGACCCGTTGAAGGTTGGCGATATTGGTCATCCCGTCGACGCCGGTGTTGCGTCCCCAGTTGACGGCGGCTTCCCAGGTCCAGTCGCCGGCGATGGCGCCCCGGGCGCCGCCGACGAACCGATAGGTGTCGGTTTCCTGGAAGAAGTGACGCGGCCCCGGTTCGGCGAGACGCCGTGCAATGAGGGTGATGTCCTGACCCGTCGGGTTGGTCGGATGGGACGCCGCGATCTTCAGGTTCCGCAGGGCCCCTGGCGCTGCGAGCTGGTTGCTTTCCCTGTGGGTGAAGAAGACTTCGCCGAACAGGCTGACGGTGTCGGTCAGCTGGTAGTCGGCCAGGATGGCCGTGCTGAGGCGCTCGATCGGCGACACGGCGTTGAGGAAGGGGTTGCCGTTATAGTTATGCTTGGCGGCGTTGTAGGGTTCGAAGAAGTCCCCGTCGCCGCCCGGGATCTGGTTGAAGTTGATCTGCTGGCCGTTGGGAAGCACGGCCCGGCCCCCGAGCGTCGTGGCGCTCGCGACGCAGGCCAGCTTTCCGTTGATCTCGCCCAGCCCGCAGGGAGCGCGGCTCGCCAGGTTGACGGCTTCCGTCTTCTGATAGGTCAGGGCGGCGGTGACCCCGCCGCGGTCGCCGCGCATGCCCCACAACAGGTCGAAGGAGAGGTCCTGGCCGTCACCTTCGTCCGTGACGCCATACTTGCTTGAGAGCTTGAGGCCCTCGAAATCGTTGATGGTGACGATGTTGACCACGCCCGCGACGGCGTCGGCGCCGTAGATGGCGGAGGCGCCGTCCTTCAGCACGTCCATTCGGCCGATAATGGCGGTCGGGATCATGTTCAGATCCGGAGCGCTGTTGGCGCCCGTGCCGCCGTTGACGATCCGCCGACCGTTGATCAGCGTCAGGGTCCGGTTGATGCCGAGGCCTCGCAGATTGACCTGCGCCGTGCCGTAGCCGTTGCCGGTCCAATAGGAGTTGGTCTGATTGCCGGCAGCCCCTGCGGACGACGGCAGTCGCTGCAGCAGCGCCTCCACGTTCGTGATCCCCGTACGCTCGATATCCTCGCCTGTGACGACCGTGGCGGGACCGACCCCGCTGATGTCCTGGCGCTTGATCCGGCTGCCCGTGACGACGATTTCGCCGACGTTGGTCGTCTCGGCTTCCTGCGCGAATGCGGGCATTCCGCACATGGTGGCGGAGATTACCGCACCTGCGAACAAGAGCCTCTTTTTCATGCGGTTCATGGTCATTCCCCTCGCGTTTCGGCCCAGACGAACCGGTCCTGCATCGCCACGTTCCGGTTGGGCGTCAGGGGAGTCAAGTCATGTATATACATATGAATGCCGCCAAACCGTCATGTTTCATGCCCGCATTCGACAGATGTGCGCAAAAAGATGACGCATTCCACTCAAAATAGACACAGAATCGTCACCTCGTTGGTGAGGGTGGGTTGGACGTGACTATTTTCCAACGCGCCAAATGATGACGCATGAACTCATTGTGCGTCGCACAAATCCAAAGATGACGCCGGAAGATCCAATACGCATTTCCGTACCGGAACCCTCAAAATATTTCAGGAGCGCGAGATTATTCTGGAAGGCTGGCGACTCGGGCCGTCGACGTCGCAGCGCTCGGGTCGGTCATTGCCCCGCGTCCTGAACGAGGGTCCGCAAGGTCGGAGATGTACGGACCGGTTCAACCCTATGGATGAGCGATACGCCCGTGACCCAAGGCCTCCCCCTCCCCGGCCGGCCCGGATTCGATCTGGACGGCGGCGTGATCGATGCCATGGACGTCGTTCATCTGCGCCAGAACCGCACGACGAACCCGCTCAGCGTCCCAGCCTTCGGCAAGAACCAGGTGAACGGAGCCGTTCACATCATCGCTGCTGACGCCCCAAAGGTGCAGGTCATGGACCTCGGCCACCCCCGGCACGGCGGCGATCGTCGCTCGCACAGCCTCCAAGGACAGGTCCTTGGGCACGCCTTCCAGCAGGATATGGGTGGTGTTCTTCAAGAGCATCCAGGTGCGCGGCAGCACCCACAGACCGATGCCGATCGCGACCACCGGATCAATCCAGGCCCAGCCCGTCAACATGATGAGGACGGCCCCGCCGATCACCCCGACGGAACCCAGCATGTCGGCCCAGACCTCGAGATAGGCCCCCTTCACATTCAGGCTGGCGTTCGCACCGGAGGCCAGCAGCCGCATCGACACCAGGTTCACGACCAGGCCCAGGGAAGCCACGACCAGCATCCCGACGGAGCCGACGGGTTCGGGCGCGAAAAGGCGCAGAACGCCTTCATAGAGGACGTAGCCCGCCACCAGAAACAACAGGACGGCGTTGAAGGCGGCGGCGAGGATTTCGAACCGACGATAGCCGAAGGTCCGCACGGAGTCTGCCGGCCGCTCGCCAATCTTGATCGCCGCCAGCGCGATCGCCAGCGCAGCCACATCGGTGAACATATGGGCGGCGTCCGATAGCAGGGCCAAACTCTTGAACACCACGGCCCCGACGACTTCGGCGATCAGAAAGGTCGTCGTCAGGACGAGCGCCCACATCAGGCGTTTGCTGCTGGCCCCTGCCCCATGAGCATGTCCTTCGGCCATAGCGGTCTGCTCCTGGTCAGGGCTTCCAAGCTTCGCCCTCAAATGATCATTGGCGAACACGCCTCGCCTCGCAACAATCATGATCCTGCGGGCTTCTATCCTCATGGACCTCGCCCCTATCGAAGACACGTCAAACGCACAGCTGAACCGACGTCCCGATCGTCAGGGAACAGACGCTGCGGAGTCGTTGGAACAGAGACAGGGATGCCTTGATGATCCAGCCCCTGGATGTGTGATCTGGATCAACGCAACGGCGCCGCCAATGAGCAAGCTAGACGGACATGCTCGACGCCCTGCGCCGCCGGCATGCAAGGACTGGAAAGGAGAACATCCATGACCTACCGCGACATCATCGTCGATGCTACGCCAAGGGACGGTCTCGTCCAGACCCTGGAGCGTGCGCGCGACCTGGCCGCAGGGTTCGACGCCCGACTGAAGGCGGTGTGTTTCGCCTGGCCCCGGACGTCGGTGCTCAGGACGGCTCTGGCGAGCAACCCCCTGTCGGTCCTGGAAGAGACCCGAAGAATGGACGCCGCCCTCGCCGGCGCCCACGACGCCTTCCTCCAGGTGTTCGGCTCCGGCTCGAAAACCGCCGATTGGCTTTCCGGCATGGGGGAGCCCGGTCCCCCCTTGCGCGATCATCTGCTCACCGCCGATCTGCTCGTCACCTCGTCGGCGCCGCCGATGGCCTGTGCGCTTCCCAACGCCGGAGAGCTCGCCCTGCACGGCGGCGGCCCCGTTCTCCGTCTTGGAGCGGCGGCCGCAAGCGGCGATCTCTCGAATGCGGTCATCGGCTGGAAGGACGCGCCCCAGGCGAGACGCGCCCTGCATGATGCTCTGCCGCTGCTCCGGCGGGCTCAGACCGTCACCGTGGTCGGGGTCGGCGACGAGGTCGAACAAGGCCAGCTCGAAGACGTCGCCGCTCATCTGAAGCGGCACGATGCGCCGGCCGCCGTCCGCCATATACCGGCGACCGCGGGATCCACGGGCGCCGCGGACCTCCTCGCCGAAGCCCACCGTCTCGGCGCCGACCTGATCGTAACGGGGGCCTTCGGTCGCGGTCCCCTGGCGCAGCGCATGTGGGGCGGCATGACGAGCGGTCTTCAGGACGACGCCGAACTATCGTGGCTGATGTCGCATTAGGTCCACCCATGCGCTCCACTCGCCTGGGAAACGCCGCCTTCCGTCTGCGACGGGAAACAGATCGCCTGGCGTTTCCGTGGGTCGGTTAAAGACCCTAGCCGAACGATCGGCATGAATCCTAGGGCCTCGCGGTTCCCGCCGCCGTCGGGACACTATGCTCATGAGTCCGTAGCTGGATCTCTCCGCGACCGGCATAGAAGCAAATTGTTCCCACGATCCCGAGCAGGCCAATGCAGGCCGTCGAAATCAGGGCGACGCGGTCTCGCCGCCCCACGATCAGACAGCCGATCGCCGCCATGCCCATGAAGGCGCCGTACCCGAGGTGCAGCGGAACCTTGTAGGCGCCGAGCAGGATGACGGCCACGCATAACATGATGGCGGCCGTGATGAGGCTGACGACCGCAGCCGCCAGGATCTCGAGCACCGGCCGAGGCTTCTCGAGGCGTTTGAAACCGGGACGGCGGTTCCGCTTCCCGTAACGCCCCTCGCGCCAGCGCTGGCCGCGTTCGCGGCCCTTGAAACGGTTCTTCGCCATGGCCTCAGGACCGGGCGGCCGGCGCCGCCCCTCTCTCGCGTCGCACCAGCAGCAGCCTGATCCGCAGGATCTGGGCTTCCTGGTTGCGGATCGTCTCCTCGGCGAACCCGCGTACCTCCGGGTCGTCGCCGTATTCCAGGGCGATGCGCGCCATTGCGGCCGCGCCCTCGTGACGGGCGATCAATCCCCGCAGGAAGTCCTCATCGGCGTCGCCGGTGTAGTCGATGTCCAGGCTCTGGGACATCCGGACGCTCGCCTCGCGATAGGAGCGCGTGGAGGCACTGTCGGAGGGCGCGTCGGCATGGCCCGCATGGTTATCGATCGAGCGGCCGTCCACCGCAGGCCGGGTGTCGACCTGGGTCCGCGACGGCAGCGAAAACAGGCCGAATGCAAAGGCCGAAAGGGCGAGAAACAGGGCCACGACCGACGCCCACCTCATCCGTTTCATGAGGACTTCCCCTGAAGCACGGGAGAGCCTGCGACGTCCCCGAGGTTTTCATCCCGTTTCAACACCGATATCGGGTCACGATAGCCGAGAAGACGCAAGGCGTTGATCACCACCAGCAATGTCGAGCCTTCATGCAAGGCGACCGCCGGACCTATGCCCAGGCCGAGAACTGTGGCCGGCACCAGGAAGGCGACGACGCCCAGGCTGACGACCAGGTTCTGGAGAATGATCCTGCGGGTTCGCCGACTGAGCCCGATCGTGAAAGGCAGGTGCGAGAGATCGTCGGCCATCAGAGCCACGTCGGCGGTCTCGAGGGCCACGTCGGAGCCGGCGGCCCCCATGGCGATGCCCACAGTCGCCGTCGCCATGGCGGGGGCGTCGTTCACGCCGTCGCCGACCATGGCGACCTTGGCTTCGGCGCGCAGACGTTTGATGGCGTCGACCTTGTCCTCCGGCATGAGGTCGCCCCATGCCTCGGTCAGACCGATCTGTCCGGCGATCGCCTGAGCCGCCCTCTGGTGATCACCCGAAATCATGATCATGCGCTGGACGCCCAGGGACCTCAGCGCCGTGATCGCCGACCGTGCGGCGGCTCGGGGCGTGTCGAGGAGGCCGATCACGCCGAGGTCCCGCGCGCCTCGGCGCACCACCATCAAGGTTCGCCCTTGCAGGCGCAGTTGCGTGACGACCATGGCCGCTTCATCGCTCAGCCCCGCGACGCCGTCGGCGCCGAACATCTCCGGCTTGCCGATCCAGATCGTGTCGCCTCCGAGCTGAGCCGTTACGCCTTTTCCGGTCAGGCTCTTCAGGTCAGACGCAGCCGCGATCGTCGCCTCCCCCAGGCGCTCCCCTCCGTCCCTCGCGATGGCTTCCGCCAACGGGTGGTCGCTCAGGCGTTCCACGGCGACTGCGGTGGCCAGGAGATCGCTTTCATGCGTTCCGCGCACGGGAATAATGTCAGTGATGCGTGGGCGGCCTTCGGTCAGAGTGCCGGTCTTGTCAAAGGCGATGGCGTTGAGCGAGCCGAGGTTCTCAAGCGGCGCGCCGCCCTTGATCAAAACGCCGGCCCGGGCCGCACGTGCAACCCCGGACAAGACGGCGCTCGGCGTGGCGATGGCCAGCGCGCACGGGCTAGCGGCGACCAGCACCGCCATGGCCCGATAGAAGCTGTCGCGGAACGGCTCGTCGACCACAACCCAGGCGAACAGCAGGACAAAAGCGAAGGCGAGCACCAGGGGCACGAATACCCGCTCGAAACGGTCCGTGAAGCGTTGGGTCGGCGATTTCTGGGTTTCCGCCTCGGTGACCATGCGGACCACCTTGGCAAGGGTGGTGTCGCTGGACTTGCGGGTCGTCTCGATCTCGATGGCGCCGGCGCCGTTGATGGTGCCTGCGAAGACGATGGACGCCGATCCGATCTGGGCGGTCTGGGCGCGTGCAGAAGCCAGGTCTGCGACCGGCTGCTTGTCGACCGGCATGCTCTCGCCGGTCACCGGCGCCTGGTTGATGCTGGTCGTGCCGACCACCACGAAGCCGTCGGCCGGCAAGCGTTCATTGGGCCGGACCACCACGGTGTCGCCCACCTGGAGTTCTTCGACCGGCAGTTCGACGACCTGATCGCCTCGGCGCACGCGGGCGGTGCGGGGCGCCAGGTCGGCAAGCGCCTCGATGGCGCGCTTGGCCCGCCCCATGGCGTAGTGCTCCAGGGCGTGACCGATGCTGAACAGGAACAGAAGCAGCGCGCCCTCGGCCCAGGCGCCGAGCGCCGCCGCGCCTGCGGCGGCGACAAGCATGAGGGTGTCGATCTCGAAGCGCTTGCGGCGAAGGTTCTCGAACGCCTCGCGAACGGTGAAGAAGCCGCCGAACCCGTAGGCGGCGATGAACAGACCGAGAGGCATCCACGCCGGGACGCCGGCCGCCAGCTTCTCTATGGCGAAACCCAGCCCCAGCAGACCGCCGCAAGCCAGGGCGAAGATCAACTCCGTATTGGGCCCAAGCAAGCCGCCGTGGGCATGGTCATGCTTCTCGCCCTCCATATGGGCGTGCTCATGGGAGCCTTCCTCCCTGGAGGGATGCGCCGGCGCCGAGGTTTCCGACGGCGTATCCGTAGCCCGCAGACCCTGGGACTGAATGAAGCGATCGATTTCCGACCAGCTCGCCAGCCCCCGATCGAACTCCAGATGGAAGGCGCCGGACACATCCACCGCCGCCTCGACAATCCCGTCCTGCTCCGCAAGAGCGTCTTGAACGGTTCGGGCGTGGCGTGCATGGCGCAGCCCCGTCAACCAGCCGCTGACATGCCCGAAGCGCTCGCTGATCTCCACACCCGCCTTGAGAGCCGCCTGACGCACCTGCTGCAGGGTCACCAGGTCGGGGTCGTAATGAATGCAGAGGACAGGGACACCGTCCCTATCGGCAAGATGAGCCTCGAACACGCCCTGCCTTTCGCGCAGGGACGTGATCAGGCGATCGACGCAGGCGTCAGAGCCCCTTGGCACGTCGGGCAAAAGGCGGGCAAGCGTCAGTCTTATGGTCCTGGTCATCGGCGAGCTCCAGGCGTCGAGAACAATAGGTGATCAAGCGGCGATCGATGGCCATTCGCCCTGCCCGTCGTGCAGTTCGCCCTAGCGAAAGCCGTTGCGTGAAAGTCCGTCCGGTTTCGTTTGATCACCTCGCTTCTCCCCGGTCTCACGGCAGTTGCAGAATGGCGTCGAACCAGCCGAGATGCTGCAGGCGTTCGAGCGCCTCAAACAGCGGAAGCGCCAGAAGAAAGACCAGCCCGTCGCGCACCGTCCGAACAAAAAAGGCCGGACGGATGAGCACCTCCGCCTCATCCCGCCAAAGCGCGGGGTTGGGCAGAAAACGGGGGGTCCGCGCGCAATAGGCTTGATAGGGCGCGCCAAAGGCCTCGGTCAGATAGCCTTCCTCGCGGGCGACCACGATCCGGAACACGAGCCAGCAGATGAGGGTGAACACGAAGGCGACGCTGAGGCTGCCGGACAGGGCCCCTACGCCGAATGCGCCGATGAAGCTGAAGACATAGAGGGGATTTCGACAGATTGAATAGGGTCCGGCGGCGACGATCTCCTGCTTCTTGCGCCCGCCGATGTAGAGAGAGCACCAGCTGCGGCCGATGATGCAGGCCATGATGGCGACGAGGCCGAGGTGTTCGACCGGGTGTTCAAGCGCCGGCACGGCCGTCACGAGCGTCGTCCACGCCAGGAGCGCGAGAAGACAGGCGGCGATGAAGAGCTTCCGCCATCGCTGCACGGATTGAATGTCGATCATTGATCCAAAATCCTCTTCTGGAGCGGGCGCTGTCGCCCGTTCGATCCAGGGGGAAGCGATAAGCCGCAGGGCGGGTTGGGCAGCGTCATTCGCGCGGCTCCCCGTTCGTTCCGGACCGGCCGGCTTCGCCCAGAATGTCGATTCCGCCCTTCGCAGCGATGGCGGCGACGAGGACGCCGACAAGCAGGTCCGGCCAGGCCTGTCCGAGCCACATGACCAGAAGGCCGGCGATGAGAATGCCCCCGTTCGAGGCAAAATCATTGAAGCTGAAGGTCTCGGCCGCCTTCATGTTCACGTCGCCGCTGGCCTGGCGACGGATCATCTGCAGACAGATGAGGTTGACCACCGCCGCCACGACCGCAAGACCGATCATGATGGGACCCATCGGTTCGGTTCCGGTCAGGAACCGACGCCCGGCGTCGATGAGAACGCCGCCTGCGAAGACGAGAAGCATGACGCCGGAAAGGCCCGCCGCCCCCCTCTTCCATGACTCCGCGCGGCCGATCGCCAGAAAGCTGATCAGATAGACTGCGGCGTCGGAGGCGTTGTCCACGGCATTGGCCAACAGAGCGCTGGAATCGGCGGCCCAGCCGCCGATTCCGAGCCCTGCCGACAGGCCGGCGTTGAGACCAAGAACCGTCAGCAGCGTACGACGCTGCTGACGGTCGTCCTGATTGCGAGCAATCAATCCTCGATCCCCTCCGATTTCCGATGCTTGACCGCCTTGGCGGCGAAAGTCGGCAGAACCAGCAGCGTCAGGGCTGTCGCCGTCAGCAGACCGCCGATGACCACAGTGGCCAGCGGCTTCTGCACCTCGGCCCCCGCCCCGTGCGCCAGCGCCATGGGAATGAAGCCGACGATGGCCACCAGGGCCGTGGTCAGCACCGCTCGCAGGCGACTGGACGCCCCTTCGATGGCGGCCGCGACAGGCTCAAGTCCGGCCTGCAGCCGCTCCCGGATCGCCTGCATCAGCACCAGTCCGTTCAGGGTCGCAACGCCCGACACGGCGATGAAGCCAACCGCCGCCGACACCGAGAAGGGCATCCCCCTGAGCAACAGCGCCAGCGCCCCGCCGACCAGGGCCAGAGGCACGCAGGCAAAGACCAGGCCGGCCTCCGCAAACGATCCCAGCGCCATGAACAGCAGGACGCCGATCAGGATGAAGACGATCGGGATCACCAGACCCAGGCGCTGTTCGGCCCGTTTCAGGTTCTCGAACTGTCCACCCCAGTCGAGGCGATAGCCGACCGGAAGGGCGATGTCGGCCACCGCCGCCTGGGCGTCGGTCACGAAGCCGCCGAGATCGCGACCGCGCACATTGGCCTGGACCACCATGCGTCGGCTGCCGTTCTCACGGCTGATCTGGTTCGGTCCTTCAGCCGTCTCGATACGCGCGACCGACGACAGGGGCACGATCACCCCCGTGCTCGAGACGATGGGCAGGGCGGCGAGGGTCGCCGGATCGTTTCGCGCGTCATCCGGCAGACGCACGACGACATCGAAGCGACGGTCGCCCTCGAAGATACGACCCGCCTCGGCGCCCCCGACGGCGGCCGAGACCGCCTCCGAGACGTCGGCCGCCGACAGCCCGTAGTTGGCCGCCGCGAACCGATCGACGCTGATGGTCAGGGTCGGCAGGCCGGACGCCTGCTCCACCCGCACGTCGGCCGCGCCGGGCGTGGCCCGCAGCTTGGCGGCCACCGCATCAGCCGTCTTCTGCAGGGTGTCGAAATCGTCGCCATAGACCATGACCGCGAGGTCGGTGCGGACGCCCGAGATCAGTTCGTTGAAGCGTAGTTCGATCGGCTGGCTGAACTCGAAGCTGTTGCCGATCTGCTGGCTGGCGACATCTTCAATCCGGGCGATCAGGTCTTCCTTCGACAGCTTGGGATTCGGCCAGTCCTTGCGATCCTTGAGGATGATGACCGCGTCCGAGATGTTGGCGGGCATGGGGTCGACAGCGGCCTCGGCCGTGCCCGTCCTGGAGAACATGGTCTCCACCTCGGGCTGAGCCTTGATGGCGCGTTCAAGGGCCATCTGCATGGCCAGGGATTGCTCCAAAGAGGCGGAAGGCACGCGCAGCGACTGCATGGCGATATCGCCCTCGTCCAGGGTCGGGATGAACTCCCGGCCCAGGCTCATGAAGGAGACGGCCCCCACGCCCAGCATCGCCAGGGCGGCGATCAGGACCACCTTGGGACGAGCGACGGCCGCGCCGATGGCCGGCTGGATCCACCGACGAGCAAATCGCAGGATGCGGGTCTCATGCTCCTCGGCCTTGCCGTCCGGTCCCAGATGGACGGTCTTGGGATCCCTCACCAGGAGAGCCGTCATCGCCGGCACGAAGGTGAAGGAGAAGATGAAGGCGCCGACCAGGGCCAGCATGACCGTCGCCCCCATGGGCACGAAGGTCTTGCCCTCCACCCCTTCCAGCATCAGCAGCGGCGTGAAGACCAGGAGGATGATCAGCTGGCCGAAGGCGGCCGGTTTGACCATCTGGCGCGCCGCCTGCATGGCCACGCCGAGACGTTCGTGACGGGTCAGCATCCGCCCCAGTTCGCCCCGCCGCTGGGTCAGCATCAGCAGGGTGTTTTCGATCACCACCACGCCGCCGTCGACCATCAGGCCGAAGTCGAGCGCGCCCAGGCTCATCAGGTTTCCGCTGATGCCGAACCGGTTCATGCCAATGACGGCGAACAGGAAAGACAGCGGGATCATCAGGGCCGTGATCGCCGCCGCCCGGAAGTTTCCGAGCAGCAGGAACAGGACGACGATGACGAACAGGGCGCCTTCGATCAGGTTGCGCGCCACGGTCGAAATGGTCGAGTTGACCAGATCGCTGCGGTTCAGCACCGGCGCGGCGACCACGCTGGGCGGCAAGGTGGCCGCCACCTGTTCCAGCCGCTCGGCCGCGGCCTGAGCCACGGTTCGGCTGTTCTCGCCGGCCAGCATCAGGGCGGTGCCCAGCACCGCCTCATGCCCGTCGCGGCTGGCCCCGCCGAGGCGCGGCGCCTGGCCGATCTCGACCGTCGCCACATCGGCGACACGAACCACCAGACCGCCGCGATTGACGACCGGCGCCTGGGCCAGGTCCTCGACCGTCGTGGCCAGGGCGTCGGTGCGGACCACCAGGGCCTCGCCTGCCCGCTGGACATAGCCGGCGCCCGCCTGGGTGTTGGCCCGGTCCAGCGCCTGCACCAGATCATTCATGCCCAGGCCGTAGCGGGTCAGGGCGGCGGCGTCAGGCCGGACGGCATATTCCTTTACATAGCCGCCGTTGACGTCGACCCCGGCCAGGCCGGGCGCCGTGCGCATCTGCGGGGCGATGATCCAGTCCTGAACCGTGCGCAGATAGGTGGCGCGCTGCTGCGGCGTGGTCAGCCGCTCGCCTTCCGGCGTCAGATAGGATCCGTCGGCCTGCCAGCCGGGCTTGCCGTTGGCGACCGTGGTCTTGGGGCTGAAGGGGACATAGTCGACCGTCCACATCAGCACCTCGCCCAGGCCGGTCGTGATGGCCGACAGATTGGGCTCGACGCCTTCGGGCAGCTTCTCCGACGCCTGCCGCATCCGCTCGGCCACCTGCTGGCGGGCGAAATAGATGTCGGTCTGGTCGGTGAAGACGACGGTGATCTGGCTGAAGCCGTTGCGGGACAGGGAGCGGGTGCTCTGCAGTCCCGGAATGCCGGCCATGGCCGTCTCAAGCGGATAGGTGACCTGGCGTTCGATCTGCTCGGGCGCCAGCGCCGGGGCGACGGTCGTGATCTGGACCTGTCGATTGGTGATGTCGGGAACGGCGTCGATCGGCAGTTTGGTCAGTTCGAACAGGCCAAGCGCGGCGACGAGCGCCACGGCCAGGACGACGAACCAGCGAAAACGGACGGACGCTTCGATAAGAGCTTTAAACATATTCCGTCGCTCCTAGTGGCCGTGCTCGGCTTCGCCCTTGGCGAGCTCCGCCTTGAGCAGGAAGGCCTTGGCCCCGGCGATGCGTTCGGCGCCGGTCAGGCCCCGCACGATCTCCGTCCGGCCGCCGGCCTGGCGGCCGACCATGACCGGAACGGCGCGGAAGCCGCCTTCAACCTGGACGAAGACGACAGTACCGCCATCGACCGTCTGGACGGCCTCGGCAGGAACAGTCACGCCGTCGGCTTCGCCGCCCGTCACCAGGGCGCCGCTGACCGGCGAACCGGCCGGCGGCAAGGCTCCGCCGGCCGGCCGGGCGCGAATGACCGTCGCACCGCTCTCGCCGGCGCCGCCCGCGGCTACGCCCGTGACGATCGCATCGAATTCACCGGCAGGACCTTGAACACGCAACGACGATCCCGCCCGAACCTGGGCGGCCAGGGCCGGCGGCGCATTGAACACCAGTTCCACACGCGCCGGGTTGGTGACCTCGGCGACCACGCCGCCCTGAGGCGCGAACCCGCCCGGACCGACCAGAACCGAAGTCACCACGCCCGAGATCGGGCTGGAGACGCTGATCCGCCCCGAGGCATTGGGCCCGCCTGCAGCAGAGGCGCGGGCGCGCGCGGCCCGGGCCGCGGCGTCGGCGCTGAGCGATTGGGCGCGCGAGGTTTCGACCTCCTGGCGCGCCACCACGCCCTGGGACGCCAGGCTGTCGTTCCTCTGATAGGCGCGCCGCGCCGCGTCAGCCGCCGCAGCGGCGGCGTCGGCGTCGGCGCGGAAGGTGGCGGCGTCGCCGCTGACCAGCACCGCCAGGGCCTGGCCGGCGCGTACCGACTGGCCCGGCGCCACCAGAACCCGCTCGACCCGGCCGCCCACTGAAGCGGCCACGGCGGCGCGCGCATCGATCATGGGTTCAACACGGCCGGCAAGGCGGGTCTCCCCGCCTCCACCGCGCCCGACCGCCATAACAGTGATGCCTGAAGCTTCGATCTGCGCAGGGGTCAGGTTGATAACGCCCTCCTCCGCTTCGCCCGCGGCTTCGCCTTCATGGCCGGCTTCTGCGGGCGCCTCAACCGCCGGCGAGGGCGCAGGCCCGTCGCGGGTCATGAGGAAGGCCGCGCCGCCGATGACGACGACCGCCGCGGCAGCGCCGGCCATCAGCCAGGTCTTTCTGGTCTTGATCAGGGTGTTCACAGGGCGGCTCCAAACGGGATGCGGCCTTGCAGGCGCGCGAGGTCGATTTCCGCACGGACGCGCGCGAGGCGGGCGTCAACGGCGGCGGTGCGGGCGGAGATCAGGGCGGCGCGGGATGCGCGCAGTTCAAGCTGGGAGATGCGTCCGGCTTCGAAACCCAGCCGAGAAAGGCGATAGGCCTCCTCGGCCGAGGTCACGCCGGCGTCCGTCGCTCCCACGCGACTGACGGAGGCGTTGAGGCGCGCCAGAGCCGCGCTTCGATCGGCGGCTTCTTCGAGGCGAGCGCCGTCGAGACGGGCTTCCGCCGCCCGGAACTCAGCCTGGGCCGCCTGGATATTGCCCCGATTTCGATCGAACAGCGGCAGGGGCATGCTGACGCCGAACGTCAATGCGGTGGCGTCTTCGGCTTCGTAGCGCCTCACCCCGACCGAAGCGCTGACGTTGGGACGAGCATTGATCCGCTCCACCCGGATACGCCGTTCGGCCGTGTCGCGCTCCGCTTCCGCCACGCGCACGACGGGCGAAATCGATCCGGAGGGCTCCGACGCCGATGGCGTGCGATCCAGAACGCCTGCGTCGATGGAGGTGACGGCCGTCGGCAACATCGCCGTCGCCGTCAACCGCGCGAAAGCGGCCTCGCGTTCAGCGCCGGCCTCGTCTTGCGAAGCACGCGCCGAGGCCGCCTCGGTTTCCGCCTGAATGCCGCGCAACAGGGGTTCTCGCCCCTCTTCCACCAGCAACAGGGCGGCGCGAGCGTCGGCCAGGGTGATGGTCAAGGCCTCCTTGGCCAGTTGAAATCGACGATCAGCCGCCTCGGCCTCGGCGTAAACCAGCGCCAGCCGACCCGCAGCGTCTACGCCGGCGAGATCGCGGCGAAGAGCGGCTGCGCCGGCTTCCCCGCGCGCGACCTCCACCCTGGCGCTGCGACGCCCCCAGAGTTCAAGGTCCTGGGTCACAGCCAGGCTGGTCTCGGCATTGCTGTAGCCGTCATAGGGACCGCTCCCCAGGACGCCGTCGACGCTCAGGCCGAGTTGAGGATTGGGGCGCACGCGCGCCTGACGAACGCGCGCCTCGGCGGCGTCGAGCAAGGCGCCGGCCTCGACGTTGACCGGCGTCTGGCCGATGCGTCCGAGCAGGGTTTCATAGCTTGGCGCAGGATCAGCCCAGGCAGGTGCAGCGGCCGCTGTCGCTACGGCGACCACGGCGCAGCCGGCCGCCAGGAGCGGCGACCGACGATGTGAGGAAGACATGGTTCATTTCCCAGATTTCTGACGGATGGGCGCACGAAGGCGCGGCATTCGAGTCAGACTCTGGGTGGGCGGTCCGGGCCGGCCGGCGTTCGGGACGCCATCTGGTCGCACTTCGGCGCCTTGGGGCCGCCAGTCTTGTCCAGCTTGGCCGGAACAGCGATCGACAAAGGCTGTATGCCGGTTGAGCCGTGGTGACAGTGACCATGGGCGCAGCCGCCGTGTTTCAGGTCGCCGCCCTTGCCCTGTTCCTGGTTCTGCTCGGGCGAGGCCGAAAAGGATGAGGCCGCGGCATCCGCCCGAGCTTCCGGCGCGCAGGTCGCCGCCTCCGCGGCCGGCAGGAAACCGAACACGACGATGATGAGCGCAAGAAGCGCCCCCGCCAGAAGTGTCCTGTTCGACCATTCAAACATGATCACTTCCTAGCACAACGCAGGCGAGCGGCAAACGAGAACGAGGCATCAAACGCCGCAAGCCCAGCCTTGTTTCAGGACCGATCGTCGACGGACGTGAAACGTCGCGGGTCACCTCGGCTTCCATCGCAGCAAACGCATGGCGTTGGCGGTCACCAGCACGGTCGCCCCGGTATCGGCGAGGATGGCCGGCCACAGACCGGTGACGCCGATCAAGGTCGTGACCAGGAAGACGGCCTTCAGGCCCAGGGAGATGGTGATGTTCTGACGGATGTTGCCCATCACCCCGTTCGACAGGACGATCATGTCGGGAATGTCCTGGACCCGACCGTGCAGCACCGCCGCGTCAGCCGTCTCAAGCGCCACGTCGGCGCCGCCGCCCATGGCGATGCCGATGTCGGCGGCGGCGAGTGCTGGCGCGTCATTGATGCCGTCGCCGACCTTGGCGACGACAAGGCCCTGGGTCTGGAGTTCCTTGACGATCCTCTGCTTGTCCTGCGGCAGCAGTTCCGCGCGCGCTTCGACGCCGAGGCCGCTGGCGACCGCCTCGGCGGTGCGCTGGTTGTCCCCCGTCAGCATGACAGAGCGAACCCCCATGGCCTTCAGACGAGCCAAGCCCGCCGCTGCGTCGGACCGCGCCTCGTCCCTTATGGCCAGGAAGCCCACGACCCGGCCGTCGATCACGACGACCGAAACGGTCTTGCCCTGCGCATTGAAGCGCGCGACCGCCTCATCCTGAGACGCAGAGAGCAAAGTCCGCCGCGCGGCGGCCTGAGGCGAGCCCAGGAAGACCTCTTCGCCCCCCACGGTCCCTTCCACGCCCTCCCCCGCGATCGCCCGGGCCGCCGAAGCGGGCAGGATGGACACGCCCTCGGCCTTGGCGCGATTGAGTATGGCCACGGCCAGGGGGTGGCTCGATCCGGTTTCCAGCGCCGCCGCCAGCGCGAGCATCTCGGCTTCCGGACGTGCGCCGGCCACGATGTCGGTCACCAGCGGCTTGCCGGACGTCAGCGTTCCCGTCTTGTCGAAGGCGACGGCGGTGATCTTGCCGAGGGTTTCGAGCACGGCCCCGCCCTTCATCAGCAGCCCCCGCCGTGCGCCGGCGGACAAACCTGCAGCGATGGCCGCCGGCGTCGAGATCACCAGGGAACAGGGACAGCCGATCAGCAGGATCGCCAGGCCCTTGTAAATCCATTCGCCCCACCCTGCCCCGAACACGAGCGGCGGCACGGTCGCGACCAGGGCGCCGACGACGAGAACCAGGGGCGTATAGATCTTCGAGAAGCGGTCGATGAAACGCTCGGTCGGCGACTTGGATTCCTGCGCCTCCTCCACCAGACGCACGACCCGCGCAATGGTGTTGTCGGCGGCGGCCGCGGTGACCCTGACGCGCAGGACGCCGCCTACATTGATGGTCCCGGCGTAGACAGGGTCGCCGACCATTTTCCGCTTGGGAACGCTCTCCCCCGTCACCGGGGCTTCATCGATTTCGCCTTCGCCTTCAACGATGTCCCCATCCGCCGGTACGCGGTCGCCGGGCCTCACCAGGATGACAACGCCGACCGCCAGGCCTTCAGCCGGAACTTCGCTGACCTGACCATTGACCTCGACAAGGGCGGTCTTGGGGACCAGGTCGGTCAACCCCTGGATGCTCTTGCGAGCACGGCCTGCAGCGACGCCCTCCAGCATTTCACCGACCAGGAAGAGAAGGACGACGACCGCCGCCTCTTCCTGAGCCCCGATGAACACGGCCCCGACCGCAGCGATCGTCATCAGCATCTCGATCGAGAACGGCGACCCGAACCGGGCGGCGGTGATCGCACGCCAGCCGACCGGGACAAGACCGACCGCCAGGGCGACCAGAAAGGCCTCGCGTTCGACGGCGGGGAACAGGTAGCCCAAGACATAGGCTGCCATCAGGGCGACGCCGCAGGCCGCCGTCAGCTTGGCCTTTCGGGTCCACCACCACGGCCCCTTCGCCGCAGGCGGGTTGTCGGCGGGAGAGACGATCTCCGATCCCGTCGTCGAGGTCGGCGGAGCGAGCGTCTCGACGCCGTAACCCAGATTGCGGACCTGTCGCATCGCATCGTCCCCAGCGAAATCGGGGCCGTGCTGAATCTTCAGGACGCCGGAGGAGACCGCCACCGCAACATCGATGACGCCCGGAAGTTTGCGCACCGCCGTATCGACCTTGGAGCCGCAGCTTGAGCAATCCATGCCGGTCACGCGATATCGGGTTTCCAGGGTTTCCGCCGCCACGAGCGTGCTCCTTGTTTCAAACTCCAGCCGACGCTACTTCCTCTAGCGACTAGAGGAGCAAGCGGTAAAATGAACCAGGGCGTGACGATCGGCCAGGCGTCGAAGGAATGCGGGATCAAGGCGCCGACGATCCGCTACTATGAACAGATCCAGCTCCTGCCTTCGCCCCCCCGCACGGAAGGCAACCGGCGCCTCTATGACGACGGCGATCTGCGTCGTCTGCGGTTCATTCGACACGCGCGTGAACTCGGTTTCGAGATCGAACCGATCCGCGAGCTTCTGGCGCTGGCCGGTGATCCGAGCCGCCCCTGCCACTCGGCTGACACCATCGCCCGGTCCCACCTCGCCGATATCGACCACAAGATCGCGCGCCTCACCGCCTTGAGAGCCGAGGTCGCCCGCATGACGCAATGCGTCCAGGATACATCTTCAAAATGCCGGGTCATCGAGGCCCTCGGCGACCATGGCAACTGCCTGCACGACAGACACTAGGATCCTGAGGACGGGCCTGCTCCCGACCGAGCCGACCTCGAATCCGCCCCTGCCTTTCGCCCTACAACTGAAGCCCGAAGCGCGACGCGACCAAGGTCATCACCACGTAGAGAACGATGGTCAGGGCGCATCCAGCCGCCAACGCGATCCAGAATGACACTCCCTGCCGCAGGAGGGCCGGGATCAGAAGGAACATCGGCAGCGACGGCAGGACATACCAGAAGGTCGCTTCGGCGTGAGCCGCCATGTTCCCGGCGTCCGGTCTGTCCCGCCATAGCCAGATCATGCCTAGAACTGAAACAAGCGGCAGGGAGGCCACCAGGGCGCCGAACCCGGGATAGCGCTTGGCCAGCGTCGAGACAGCGGCGATCAGAAGGCCCGAGATCGTGGCTTTGAGGACGAAATACAACATGAGGCGACCCTGCGCCTCAGCGGCCAAGGTTCGCAATGGGGTCGGTCACCGACGTATCCAGAACTGAGCGCCCGGACAGGCGGAGAAGGTCACCGTCGCCCGCTCGCGCCATGGAGATGAGGTCAGGCCCCGGCCTCCGCGTCCCGCGCGAGCTCCGCGATCCGCTCATTGCTGGCTGCGGCGACCAGGTTTCGGAGCCGGACCACGGATTCGAACTGGAGCGCCAAGTCCTCAGCATTGACGTCGTACTCGTCGGAATAGCGCGCTTCGACATAGGCGCGCTTCAGAAGCTCAAAGCGCCGTCTGTCGGCACGCTCCTCCCTCGGCCAAGCGCCGGTCAGTCGCTTGTCGGTGTCCTCAGCCAACGACCGGAGGAACTTGATGTTGTGGGAGCGCGGAAAGTAGAAGGTGTGAACCAGCAGGAAGCAGACGTAGGCACGTTCAACCGCCTGATGGAGTGAAAATGCAGCATCCCTTCTCCACCCGAGATCGGATTCATTCGCCAGTTGCCCCTTGGCGGTCTCCAGGGACCTGTCGACGCTCCCAATCCACTTTGCGAAATGCCGCTGGGCGGCGTCGCATGCTTCCATGGCCGTCATCGGCTTCGGCTGAGCGAATGGATGTCCCGGCAACTCATACAGCACCACGCCGTCGCGCAGGATGTCGGTCCAGAAATACTCGCCCCGGGTCAGGGCCTGGTTCACCTCGGCCATGGTGTGGACGATGATGTTGACCGTCCGCCCCACGGCGGGGTCGCGCAGGATCTTGTCCTCGGCGACGTACCAATAGTCGGCGATGTCGGTCAGCTTTTCGTGGCTGACGATCACCAGCAGATCGAAGTCGGACAGGTAGCCGTTGTCGGGTTCGTCGACCCAGTCGGTGCGGGCGTAGGAGCCAAACAGGATGATCTTCAGCACCCGGCCGTCGCGCCGCCAAGACTGGGTGCCCCCGCCCCCGCTCTTTATTGCGGCGTCGAACTCGGTCAGCAGGGTCGTACGAACGCGCTCCAGCTCGCGCTGCTGTTTGGCCGGCAGATGGTCGAGATCAGCCCGCATGGAACTGCCCGTCCTGCGATCGGAGCGTCGTCGGATCGATCATGCCTGCCAGGTTCGTTCGCATCCGCGCCTCAAATCACTTCTGCAAAAGCCTACCTCGCCGCCACGCCAAGCGCCACAATGAGGGAGGGTGTCCGCCGGGCTGTTAAGAACACGAGAGCTCGCGCGCCGACGCCTTTAGCTTTCGCCTGGACATAGCGACGGCCATCCGAGCGGACAGGCTACTGTCACCGGAACGGCGTCCCTAGGCAAGCAAAACACTCCCATCAGCTTCGCGTCACACTCAGGAGCAAGATGTGATCCCGATCGGGATCATGCCTTTGCATTCCGACGCCCCACGCTCTATATGTGTTCCCGTACGGGAATTTGACCATGAGCAAGACCAGACCGCCCCAGCTCCCCGTCGGCCTCGCCGCCGCCTCAACGGAGGCGCGCTCGCGAGTGGGCGGCCTGTCCAGCCCCGGAAAATTAGGCAAGACCTCGCGCCTTGTTCGATACCCCACCCAGTCGAACGCGCTCAGAGCCCTGCTGGACGACACCGGCGCCCGCGAGATGAGGATCACCTTCAAAGCTCGGGCGGGGCAAATGCTCAAGCCAGGCGTTTCTCGCGTGGAAAAGCCCTCCCCTTCGGAAAGGTCAAAGCCATCAGCCGGCGCCGTTGCGCTGATCCTGAGCGCCCTGAAGTCGTCCGGACTGGAAAGCCCACCCGCGGGCGGCGCCGCCCGGCCGCTGCCGCCCCGGATCGAACCCATACCGCTGCTTGACGGCGCCGCCCTCGGGAACCTCGTTCGCACAAAGCGCCTGGCGCTCAAGCTCACCCAGCAGCAGTTGGCTGAACACGCTGGCGTCGGTCGCCGGTTCGTCAGCGAACTGGAAGCCGGAAAGCCCACGATCGAACTCGGCAAGGCGCTGGCCGCCTGTCAGGCGCTCGGCCTCACGCTGACAGCGCAGGACTCTCATGGCTGAAGACGTCCTCGCCGTCTGGATGGACGGCTTTCCCACCCCGGCGGGGCGGCTCGCAAGAACCGCACATGGCGACACGGCCTTCCTCTATGACGCCGACTATGTCGCCGCCGGCGGCGCCCCCCTGTCTCTCTCCCTGCCGGTCGAGGACGAAGCATTCGGCGACGTGGAGACACGCGCCTTTTTCGCCAACCTGCTGCCGGAAAATACGCAGCTGCAGCGGATCATGGAGCGCGAAGCGCTGGCCCGCGACGATGTAGTAGGCCTCCTGAAGCATCTGGGCGTGGATTGCGCCGGCAGCGTCTCCTGCCTCCCGCTGGATATGCCGCCGATCAAGAGTCCCGGCGTCCTCGCCGAGGACTATGAACCCCTCGACGACAGCTCCCTGCTGAAGATCGTCAAATCGCTACGCGACGAGCGGCGGCTTCCAACGGAGGTCACAGACCCGTCTCCGGTCGCCGGCGTGCAAAGCAAGGTCGCCGTCACCCTCCTGCCCAATGGCGCCTTCGCCCTGCCCAGATACGGGTCGCGCGTGCCCACGACCCATATCCTGAAGGTGCCGGCGCGCCGCGACGCGCGGGACGCACGTTATGAAGAGGCCGCCGCCATTCTGGCCTCGGCCGCTGGCCTGGATGTCTCCGTGCCTACCGCGATCCGGATCGGCGATGTCGACGCCTTGCTGATCGAGAGGTTCGACCGCCACGTCGCCGACGGGGTCGTCACCCGAATCCATCAGGAGGATTTCGCCCAGGCGCTAGGCCTGCCTTCAGAGCTCAAGTACCAGAGACGGGGTCAACCCGGCCGCTGGTTCGACGTCAGCGCCGCCATCTCGGTCCTGGACCAGACGCGCGACCCCGCCGCCAGCCGCCTCGCCTTCCTCAGAACCACCATCTTCAATCTCTGCATCGGCAATACGGACAATCACGCCAAGAACCACGCCATCCTTTACGATGCGCCTGGCGCCCCTCGCTTCGCCCCCCTCTATGACCTTCTGCCCATTCGGCTAAGCCGGCACTTCACCCATGAGCTGGCTTTCCAGATTGGCGCGGCGAAGCATTTCGACGAGATGACGGGCGAGGACCTGAACGCCTTCTTCGTAGAAATGGGCGTCGAAGAAGCCGATTTCGACCTGCTGCTCGAGGGCGAGATCACCCCCATGATCGTGGCTCTCGAGAAGGCCTCGCCCCGGCTGAAATCGGCGGGACTGAAATCCTTCAACGACCTCCTTGGACGGGAGATGGAAGAACTGACGGAACGATTGGAACTCGCCACCCCTGTCGAGGCCCGAGACTATTTTCCGGCCGAAGGCGTCTGATCGGAACACATTCGCGTCAGGCCATGCGGGGCTCGGCCGCAGCCGAACCTATCTCGATGGCGTCCGCAGGTACTTCACCAGCGCCGCGATCCCCAGCACAGCCAGCACGACGGCGAGGAGCCATTGGACGCCCATCGCCAGCATCATCATGCCGCCCATGCCGCTCATCATGTTCATGCAGTTCATCATTGCTCGCGTCCTGACATTCTGTCGGCGGGGACCAGTCCAACCGGCCGTTTAAATCTAAGCGTCTGATCCCATTCAGGGCGCCCATCGCCCTGGTCGGAATCGGGTTGAGAAGCAGCCGTTCAGTGAGGGCCTATTCTTTGCGTTTCGGGTCGGGGTCGATCTTACGCTTCGGAGCGTCCGTCTTCCCTCGGCGAAGGCTCCTCACGATCATGGGCGCCACGCAGCAGATGAACAGCATCAAGGCTATGATGGTTATAACGAAGTTCTGATCCATGACTGGCTCCTAGGTGGCCTTTCCTCCCGGCCCGGGTGAAGCGATCCATCGAATCAACGAGCGCCATGCGGCGACCCTCGGAATGAACATCGGCGTCTGGCTGCAATATCGCCTGTAGTCATCGCCGTACTGGCTGAGCAGTTGGCGCTCCTCGCTCCTGGCGAGCCATGCGTAGGCGATGACAATCACCGGAAAGGCCGCAAGGGAGAAGACGGTGGGCCAGTGGATCACCCCCTCGCCCAGGATCGCAATGAACAGTCCGGAGTATTGGGGGTGCCGCATATAGGCGTATGCGCCCTGCGTAACGAGCCGACCCTCCCTGACCCCCGCGTGCAGTTGCCGCCAGGCGACAATGATCAGCATGATCCCAAGGGCCGCAACGCCGTATCCCACGATCATCGACACGTACATGATCTCGGGAACGCCGGTCAGGTAAACCCAAAGATTTCCGCGCCAAAGCCCACCTCCCGCGTCGAGACCGAAGACACGGGTGATCACGTACAGGGTGAGCGGAAACCCATACATCTCGGCGTAGAAGGCGATGAGAAAGGCCTGGAGGACACCAGCGCGCGTCCATTCTCTCCACGTGCGGGGCGCGAGGTAGTGGTAAAGAAGCCAGGAGACGACGGCGATCGATATCGCCGCTACTCCCCAATAGGTACGGTCAGGCATCAGGCGCACCCTTCTGCTCGGACCTGCTCAATGATCAGCAATACCTGATCATCAAGGGTTGGTTTCAAGGGAACCCGTCTACGAGGCCATCGTTCCGCTGGCCGCCTCTCGCGGACCCCCGCCTCAAGGGCGGCGACCACACTAAATCCGTCGATCGTCCAGGACAGACTCAGGATTCACATCGTACCCAGAGGGCGCGCATTGCCGCACATAAATACCGTAGCCGCCGAATAGGCGACGTTGGTCGGGCTCGAGAGGCCCTTCAGCGCGGGAAGGATGTTGATGATCGGTCGAGGTTTGCGAGCGGTCCCTCGCGGCGTCTGGGCTTTGGGGTTCGTATCCCTGTTCATGGACATCTCCTCGGAGATGATTCACAGCCTGCTGCCCGTCTTCCTCGTCACCACCCTGGGCGCCAGCGTTGCCCTGGTCGGCGTGATCGAAGGCGTGTCCGAAGCCAGCGCATCCATCACCAAGGTCTTCTCCGGCTGGCTCAGCGACCGGTTGGGCAACCGCAAACTGCTGGCGGTTCTCGGCTATGGCCTCGGCGCCGTGTCCAAGCCCTTCTTCCCCCTGGCGGTCACGCCGTTCGAGGTGCTGGGCGCCCGTTTCGCCGATCGGATCGGCAAGGGCGTGAGAGGGGCCCCACGCGATGCGCTCGTGGCTGACATTACGGAGCCCGGGACCCGAGGGGCCGCGTTCGGGCTTCGTCAGTCGCTGGACACGATCGGCGCCTTCATGGGTCCTGTGATCGCCATTCTGCTCATGCTGGCCCTGGCCGGAAACATTCGCGCCGTGTTCGCCTGGGCCGTCGTCCCGGGCGTCATCGCCGTGCTTCTGCTCGTGTTCGGCGTCGAGGAGCCGAAGAAGCATGGCGAGGCCAGGGCTGCTCGCTCGCCCATCCGATGGAGCGAGGTCAGGGCCATGGGGCGACCCTTCTGGTCGGTCGTGGCCGTCGGCGTCGTGTTCACCATGGCTCGGTTCAGTGAAGCCTTCCTGGTTCTGAGGGCTCAGGACGTCGGCCTCACCATGGCCCTGGTTCCCGCCGTGATGATCGTCATGAATGTGGTCTATGCCGCCGTGGCCGCGCCCGTCGGGGCCTTGTCCGACCATCTGGATCGGAGAATGCTGCTGGTCCTGGGCCTGGGCGTTCTGGTGCTGGCCGACCTGGCCCTGGCGTTCGCTACCTCAATTGGAGTCGTCCTGATCGGGGTGCTGCTCTGGGGGCTCCACATGGGCATGACCCAGGGGCTGCTGGCCGCCTTGATCGCCGACACGGCCCCCGCTCGACTGCGGGGAACCGCCTTCGGCGTTTTCAATCTCGCGACCGGCGTCGCCTTGCTGGCGGCGAGCAGCCTGGCAGGCGGCCTTTGGTCCCTGGCAGGGCCGCAGGCGGCCTTCCTGTCCGGCGCCGTCTTCAGTCTTGTCGCCATGATCGGCCTGGCGTCGCTTCATATGCGAGCGAGGCGATCAAAACCTCCTCCCTCCCAACGCCTGCCGGGCGCCTGAGCAAGGGGGAAGGGCGGTGCGTCCGAGAAGCAACGGGACCGGAGCGTTCAATGTTGACTGTGACGCGCACTCGGTTCGGTCACCCCCGCCAGCGCTGCGGCGGCCTGAGAGCCGTTTCCCCCGGCCTGGCTGATGTCGCCCAGGGATATGACCCCCACAAGGCGTTTGCTTCGACTAAGGACAGGGAGCCGGCGGACTTGCTGGGCGCCCATCTGGGAGGCGACGTCGTCGAGGCTCTCGTCGTCAAAACAATAGAGGACCTCGGCGCTCATGATATCCCGTACAGGCGTGTTCGGACCCCGATCTTCCGCAACCCCGCGAACCGCCAGATCCCGATCCGTGATCATCCCTACCAGGCGATCATTCTCACCGACCGGCAGGAAGCCGGCGTCAATCTTCTTCATCATCCGCGCGGCGTCGGCCATGGTGTCGCCTGGCGCGCAGACCTGCACGTCCGTGCTCATGCATTCGTTGACTTTCATCACCCGGCTCCTTGTCGATCGCCTTGCCTCGCTTCGGGAACAGCCCCCGAGCGCAAGGGACGATCAGTGCTTTTTCCCTTGGCGCAGTCTCGACCCACCCACGCCCGGGAGGGCGTCAAATCTGATGGTCGGAACCACAGTCCTCGGAAGGCCTGAGGACCACATTGAAACCGACCAGACCTGCCTCAGGTTCCGGCGCCATGCAGCCTTCCCGCCAATGTCGTGGCCGCAGTACGCTGACGCGGGACTTGCACGCCTCATTAATTCTATTATCTTGGAATTATGGAATCAGAACCCGCCATCCTCGCTCTGGCCGCCCTGGCGCAGCCGACGCGCCTTGAGACCTTCCGCCTGCTGGTCCGGCACGAACCCGAAGGCCTGCCCGCCGGCGAGATCGCGGACGCCCTCGCGGTGCCGGCCAACACCATGTCAGCGCACCTCGGGGTTCTGTCCCGCGCCGGACTGATCAGTTCGGAGCGCCGCAGCCGCTCGATCATCTACCGGGCCGACCTCGATCGCCTTCAGGCGCTGGTCCTGTTTCTGCTGAAGGATTGCTGCCAGGGCCGCGCCGAATTGTGCGAGCCGCTGCTGGCCGAACTCTCACCCTGCCGCGCCTGAGGTCATCATGGACGTCGTCATCTATCACAATCCCGCCTGCGGGACGTCGCGCAACACCCTGGCCCTCATCCGCCACGCCGGGATCGAACCGCACGTCGTCGAGTATCTGAAGACGCCGCCCAGCCGCGCCATGATCCTGGGGCTGGTCGAGCGCATGGGCGTCCCGCTGCGCAGCCTGCTGCGCGAGAAGGGTACGCCCTTCGCTGAACTTGGGTTGGGTGATCCCGCCTTGACGGACGATCAACTGCTGGACGCCATCGAAGCCCATCCGGTTCTGCTGAACCGTCCCATCGTCGTGTCCCCACTGGGCGTGAAGCTGTGCCGGCCGTCCGAGGCGGTTCTCGACCTTCTGCCGCCGGAAGGGCTCAAGCCCTTCACCAAGGAGGACGGCGAAGTCGTCATCGACGCCGAGGGCCGGAGGGTCCGCTGATGGTCGAGGCCGTCATCACTGATCAACCGAAGCGCCGCCTGGCCTTCCTCGACCGCTGGCTAACGCTGTGGATTTTCGTCGCCATGGCGCTGGGTGTGCTGCTGGGTACGGTCGTGCCGGCGCTGCCCGGCTGGATCGACGGCCTGTCGGTCGGGACGACCAATATCCCGATCGCCGTCGGCCTGATCCTGATGATGTATCCGCCGCTGGCGCGGGTAAAGTACGAGGAACTGCCGCGCGTCTTCGCCGACAGGCGCGTGCTTGCCCTGTCCCTGTTCCAGAACTGGGTGCTGGGGCCGGTGCTGATGTTCGCCCTGGCGGTGATCTTCCTGCGCGATCAACCGGAATACATGACCGGCGTCATCCTGATCGGCCTGGCCCGCTGCATCGCCATGGTGCTGGTCTGGAACCAGTTAGCGCGCGGCGACAACCAGTATGTGGCGGGCCTGGTCGCCTTCAACTCGATCTTCCAGATCGCCTTCTTCAGCCTCTACGCCTGGCTGTTCCTGACCGTGCTGCCCCCCCTGTTCGGGCTGGAGAGCAGCGTGGTCGACGTCAGCGTCTGGACCATCGCCGGCGCCGTCCTGGTCTATCTGGGTCTGCCCTTCCTCGGCGGCTTCCTGACCCGGCGCACCCTGGTCGCGAGGAAGGGGAGCGATTGGTACGAGACGCGCTTCCTGCCGCGCATCGCCCCGATCACCCTGATCGCCCTGCTCTTCACCATCGTCGCCATGTTCAGCCTGAAGGGCGGCGACGTGGTCGCCCTGCCGCTGGACGCCCTACGCATCGCCGTCCCGCTGACGATCTACTTCTTCGTCATGTTCGTGGTCAGCTTCCTGATGGGGCGGCTGATCGAGGCGGACTATCCGCGCACCACGGCCCTGGCCTTCACCGCCGCCTCCAATAATTTCGAACTGGCGATCGCCGTCGCCATCGCCGCCTTCGGCCTGGCCTCGCCAGTGGCTTTCGCCGCCGTCATCGGTCCGCTGGTCGAGGTGCCGGTGTTGATCCTGCTGGTGTCGGTCGCCCTGTGGCTGGGCCGCCGCTACTTCCCCGACACCGCCCCGAAGAAGGACGCCTGCTGATGGCCTTCAACGGCGTGGCTTTGTCCGCCCCCACTCCCGACCTGACCGCAGCGCTGGAGACCGCGGGACTGCCGACAGATGATCTCCGCGAACCCGGCCGCAGCTTCTACCGCTTCGAGGACGATGCCGGACTGATTGGCTACGGCGGGCTTGAGCAGGTCGGCTCCGACGCCCTGATCCGCTCCATCGTTGTCATCGACGACCGTCGCGGCGAAGGCCACGGCTCAGCAATCCTGTCCTGGCTGGAAACTATGGGGGCCGAGCAGAATGCGTTCGCCCTCTACCTGCTCACGACCTCGGCGACCGCCTTCTTCCAGCGGCACGGCTACACCGCCCTTCCCCGTTCGGCGGCGCCGCCCGCCATAGCCGCCTCCCGGCAGTTCAGCACCCTGTGCCCGGCCTCGGCGACTTTCATGTTCAAGGAGTTGCGCCCCCAATGACCCGCCTTCGCGTCCTGCCCGATCCCGACCACATGCCCGCGCTCGACCCGGCCTACCTGTCCAGCCAGCCGGCGCTCGGCCTCGGCCCGAACGACCATCCGCCCCGCATCCTGCTGCTCTACGGCTCACTGCGGGATCGGTCCTTTTCCCGACTGTGCGTTGAGGAGGCCGCGCGCCTGCTGCGCTTCATGGGCTGCGAGACACGCATCTTCGATCCGTCCGACCTGCCGCTGACCGACCAGGTCGACCACGACGACCACCCCGCCGTCCATGAACTGCGCGAACACGCCCTGTGGTCGGAAGGCATGGTCTGGAGCAGCCCGGAGCGCCACGGCCAGATTTCGGGGATCATGAAGCTCCAGATCGACCACCTGCCGTTGAACATGGGCGGCATGCGCCCGACCCAGGGCCGCACCCTGGCCGTCATGCAGGTCTCCGGCGGCTCTCAGAGTTTCAACGCGGTCAACACCCTGCGCCTGCTGGGCCGGTGGATGAGGATGATCACCATCCCCAACCAGTCCAGCGTCGCCAAGGCCTTCATGGAGTTCGACGACAACGGCCGCATGAAGCCCTCCAGCTACTACGACCGCATCGTCGACGTGATGGAGGAGCTGGTGCGCTTCACCGTCCTGACCCGCGTCCACGCCGGTCAGTTGGTCGACCGCTACTCTGAGCGGAAGGCTTCGGGCGTGCCAATCGATGCGGCCAACGACCTGTCCGCGATCGCCATCAGGACCGCTTAGCGCCAGCATACGCGCCCCCGAGGCCGAGGCTTCGCCACGTCGGCAGACCGTCGCCAACTGTGGCGACGAAGACAAAATCCGGCGCCGTCATCGAAGAACTAGGTTCGAGCTAAAGCAGACGACCCGTTGCGCCCGCTATTTGACGAACCGACTCCGATCCGCTGCCACGGATCGGAGTCCCGTCCTGGCTCAGGCGGCGTGCGCCCGGTTCGCCCAACCATTCCGCTGGAGATGATCGAGCGCCGTGCGGATGTGAGGCTCTCGCATCACAGCGGCCTTCCGAGAATTCCAGGCGTGCACAGCCTGAACCACGCGATCCGGGTCGCCGGACGCTTCGGCGTCATGAACCAGGACCCAGTGGACGGTAGACAGGAGTTCGAGACCGTAGGGGGTCTCGAAACCCGCGATGAGCTCGGCCACGCGGTCGAGACGATCCCGGGCGGCTTCATCGCCGGCGAGGTAGGCCTCGGCTTCCCTACGGCCGCCTTCCAGTACAGCGATCTCCGCCGCTTGGCTGCGATCGCCGTACCCTCGAATGAAGTGCCCCTCGATCCGCTGAAGCACGTGATTGAGATTCTCGGCGTAGGGGCCGTACTGGTACTTCTGGAAGCCCAGCTTGAGATCCTCGCCCGCCGCTTGCAGGAAGTAGGTCAGCTTCTGCACCTCAAGGAGGCTATGGCGGTAACCCGCTGCCCCATAGAGACCCAGAAGCGTCAGCACGAGCGCTCGTCCACGGCTCATGTTGGGGCGGGTCGTACCCACTCTCATCTCATCGACTTTCGGCGCTGCTCCAGGAGCGAAGAGCCGAACATCCACTTCATTGAGGTCGCCCAGGGCGCGGCGGATCACAGGCTCAACCTCAGCCCAGTCCAGACCGCCATTGCCGCATCCGAGCGGCGGCACGGCGATCGAGCGAATTCCATTCTCGAGGATCACTCGCTTCAGATCCTCAAGGCCGGTCTCGATGTCGGACAGGCGGGATTTCGCCTTCCAGTGACCCTTGGTCGGAAAGTTGATGATCCAGCGCGGATTGATCATGCTTCCGGTATCGAAGACGAACATCTCGCCCAGACGTACTTCGCCCGCGTCGCAGGCGCGCCGGTACGCATCATAGTTGCGGGGGAAGGCCTGCTTGAACTGCAGGGCGATACCCTTGCCCATCACCCCGACGCAGTTGACCGTATTAATGACGGCCTCGGCGCCGGACTGGAGCAGGTCGCCTTTCGAGAAGGTGATCATCGTCGGCTCCCTAGTAGTACCAGGCGGATTTTTCCACCACTTTCATTCTAACGCCTCGGCGCTCCAGAAGAGCCTCGACTTCGGCTTTGCGAGCCGCGGACTGCACCGCCAAGCCGCTGAGAAGCGTAACCGGGAATGCGTCCCGCACGAGAAACTCGGCCTGCTTGCGGCGTTTGCGGTCGCCGTCCTCCAGCGTATCAGCCCATTGTCGACTGCCGACCACATCCCAGTCGACCTCCCCCAGCCGCCCCAGATCGTCAAAGAAGCTGGAGTAGGTCATGATTCCGTGACCGTCGGTAAACGCGAAGCCCAGGCCGGCTTCCACGACCTTCTGGGCGGTCGACACCAGGTGCACCAGCGCGCCCTGCCCTCCCTCGCACGGCACGTTGCCACGATGGATGGTGTAGAGCATCGGGCTGCGCGTCGTGAAATAGAAGGGCACGTAATCGTGCAGACAGCCGCCAGGACCGCACGGGACCTGCCGCGCTGCACGCTGCGCCTGGATCGAGCTGTAGGCGATATTGTTATACCGCGCGTCAGCAGCCTGCAGGCGTGCGGTAGAACTCAAGGCGCCCTTTGCGAGAATCTCGTCAAGGTTGCCGATGTGGGTCATGTGAATGATCGGCGTCGGCTGAGGAACGTTTCCAGGCATGCTCCTTCAATCGATCAACCGCCCTCCATTGTCCAGCCAAGCTGCAGGACCGCTACGGCTCTGATCAACCTAGAACCGAAACGGGAACATTTCAAGAACACCATTCCCAGCAACTTCGGAAACGACGCTCGATCAGGATCAACAAACCGCCACCGCACATCAAGCTGAGCCGCATGACCGGCAGCCCGCTTCGAACATTGCTTCGTCGCAACGAGTTCCGCCGTTCGGACTGAACCGGCCTGTCACGCCTTACGGATGGCTCGTAGAATCCGACGCGTTTCTACGGTGAGCAACATCTCGTCGTCCTGGGTAATCATTCGCGCATGCATGGTGGCGATTCTCACCGGATAAAGCCGCTGAAAGGATTCCTGAATATCTGTGGACCTGTTGAAGACCGGAGCGAAGACGGTTTTCCAGTTCTGCTTCTTCTCAATGATCGCTCGGTAATCCGTGAAGTCCGCGAACTCGATCAGAGGCTTGATCGCTCCGGTCGCCTTGGCGTCCGTCGCCTGCTTCTGACGCCAATTGTCGCTTGTGCCTTCCGGCGCCTGGGTGATGCACCAGTCGGGACCGAAGGCCTCGGTCATCCGCTCGTCGATGAAACGGCGCAACGCCACCTCAAAGCGTTGCAGCTGGTCAAACGCCGATCGATTTCTTGCAAACGAAGCTTCCAACGTTTCGTCCGCATCGGCCTCGTCGTCATCAAGATCTTCGGACGAGTCCAGGTCCAGACCCGCATGATGCATGCCCTCGACGAAGGCGCCGCGTGGAAAAGCGGTCAGGTCAGGACTGTAGCCTTTGTCATAGTAGAGAGCAGTACGCGCCACGGGATCCATCAGGACATCCACCGTAGGCATGACCACCTCACGCCAGTCGCCTAAAGCCGGCCTGAGCAGGTCGCCTATATCCGCACCGAACGGATCCGAGTGACGCAGCACTGCGCCGATGGTCTGCATCTCCATCATGCCGAGCACGGAGTGATCGAGCATGGCGTCGTTGAGCCAGGGCCTGGTCATGGACGTCATGGCCGCCATGATTTGCCCCGGCTTGTCATGGAACAACATCGATTGGCCCTGCAGGGCGTCGACCTGTTCCTGATAGAGCCGCGCGGTCTCCATTGCCGATGGTAGCCGGAAAGCTTCTTCCCAGCGCTGATGGAGGCTCGCAGCTTCCACGGCGAGCTCACTGATGCTCCTGCCGTGGAGGCCCGCGGCTTCCCGGGCGAGAGCATCGGCTCGCTGCATCTCCTGCATCAAGAGCTCAGAGCCTGTCGGCATCCGCTGGAAAAGGTCGAGAGCGAGGTTGCGGTGCTGGTCGGGAGACAGGAAGCCCGCCGCGCGCGCCTCAATATCCGCCCGATCCCTCATCAGGCTCATCACGTCCAGTTCGGCGGCGGCCCGAACGATTGAACGTTCATAGGCGCCCAGGTTGGCGCCCACTTCAGTTAGCGGATTCATGAGCCGGCTGAGTTCACGCTCTCGCTCAATCAGGTCGCGGAGTGGGTCGGACATGGCAGCTCCAGATGAGACCTGTTGAGAATGTAGCTCTGACATGGTTCGAGCCGGACGTCGCCACATCGGCGCAGGGCAAGCTGATCCCTAGGGGGTGCAGCGTTCACTGAAGCAGCCCGACTTGATCAGAATCAGATCCCGCCGAGCGACCAGAGCTCTGGCAATCGCTAGTGCAGCTCCGACAGAAAATCGCGGATCGTAGGGGCCAACGCCTCTGCGAACCCTTCGGCCGTCTCTATGTCCTCGGACATCGAGATAGGCGAGAGGCGTCCGTTTGGGACCAAGGCGGCCACACGAGCCGCCAGCTCGGGCGGATGCGGTCCCTTCCGATGGCGGCTGCAGCAGCTACGCTGGCGGCGTTGGAGCGAGGGATAGCGTCTTCCACCATCGCTCGGATGACGGGCGCAAGGGAAGGCAGGATCGCCGCCTCGCAAGCGTGGCTGGACGCCCTGGCTATTCAGACGCCCCCAGGGATCAATGAAGCCGAGCCCCTGCAGATGCTCACGGACCGCACGCCAGTCCGCCGCTCCGAAGCCGTGGATCACGACCCGGTCGCCGTCGAGGAGAAGGGAGACGGACCGGTCGGCGCGGCTGTGGCCCGGGGCCGGCACATTGGCGCTTCGCCCGCCGGAATGGATGTCCCCGCCCAGGGCGGCGACGATGAGCCGGAGCGACATGACGCGGGGCCTCAGATGAGACCGAGGGCGCGAAAGCTCTGTTCGCCCTCCCGGCCGACCACGACATGATCATGGACCTGGATGTCGAAAACCCGGGCGGCCTCGATGACCCGGCGGGTCATCTCGATGTCCGCGCGCGAGGGTGTCGGATCGCCCGAGGGATGATTATGGACGAGGATCATGGCCGAGGCGGACAACTCCAGCGCACGCCGCACCACTTCCCGGACGTAGACAGGGGCATGATCCACGGTGCCGTCCGCCCGATGCTCCTCGCGCATCAGGATGTTGCGCTTGTCGAGGTAGAGCACGCGAAACTGCTCCCGGGGCTCGTGGGCCAGCGCCCCCCGGACATAGGCCAGCAAGGCCGTCCAGGACGAGATCGAAGGCCGCGCGCCGACATCGGATCTAATCAAATGAACGCAAACCTGTCGCAGCAGCTTGAGAGGTCCGCGACGGCGGCGACGTCCAGGCCGGGCGTTCGGGCCAGCTCTGACGCGTCCGCTGCGACAACCGCGGCCAGGGCGCCGAAGCGATCCAGGAGATCCCCGGCGAGACGATGAGGGTTGGTCGGAAGCGAAGCCCGCTTGAGCATCAAGGCCAACAAGGTTCGCTCATCCATCAACTCGATGGCCGGGAGGCCGGCGCCTGCAGCAAGGGCGCGGGCGTGTTCAAGGTCGGGTTTGGGGATCGATCGCATCGCGAACTCCTCGGTCGCTATCCGCCTCCTCATGGGAAGTCGACCGAAACCCGCCCTCCCCAATCCTTGAATTGCGCCGCAAATGATGGGCCGGCTGACTGGATCGGCTCACTCTCCGCCCATGGATTGCCTCTTGACGCTAGCCGCCCCGGGACGCTCCGTCAGAGGCCCTTTGTATGTTGATCTTTCGGGCGCCTTCGAGAATCTCGAGACCGCCCTTCGCGGCGATTCCGGCGACGATGACGCCGACCACCAGGTCAGGCCAGGACTGCTTCAACCACAGGACCAGGGCGCCGGCGACGAGGATGCCCCCGTTTGAGGCGAAATCGTTGAAGCTGAAGGTCTCGGCGGCGCGCAGGTTTACATCGTCGCCCTTCAAGCCGCGCAGTAGCTTTAGGCAGATCAGGTTGACCACCGCTGCGACGACGGCCAAACCGATCATGGTCCAGCCAATAGGCTCCGTTCCCAGCCACCATCGGCGGCCGGCGTCGATCAGAACGCCTGCGGCGAAGATCAGCAACAGCACACCCGAGGTTCTCGCGGCGCGCAGCTTCCAGGCGAGAGCGCGGCCAACCGCCAGAAAGCTGATCAAATAGACAAGGCTGTCGGAGGCGTTATCCAGCGCATTGGCGAGCAAGGCGCTGGAGTTGGCCAGCAATCCGCCGAGCCCGAGCCCGACGAACAACAGACCGTTCAGGATCAGCACGATCATCAGCGTTCGTCTCTGACGGTCATGCTCAGCGTTCGATGTCTTCATGGACGCCCTCCTGTTCCGGGCACGGCCGCCCACGTTGACTAGTTTCGGAAGACAGCGCGCATTGGCAGGCAGCGGTAAACATTGGAGCCGTCATTGAAACACGGTCTTGCCGGACTGCCCATGCGACGATCTTGAGATCCGACCGGCCGCTCGTCCAGACCGACGAGCCCAAGCGACGAAACCGGCCGCAAGGCCCCACCGGATCCCACGACGCGCAGCCGCCGGCATTGCCTGGTCAGATCCCAACGCCAAAGCCACCACATCAGCCTCAAACGCACCTTTCCTTCAGCCAGCCCCGGATTGAGAAAAGCGTTTGCCCTGCCCCTGCGGAAGGGGCTTGATCCTCCAGTAGCTAGAGGATGCATAGATCGTCGCATCAACAGGAGAACGCACGATCATGGTGTTCACGGAGCGCCGAGGCGCCAGGGTGCTGAACGTCCGCGCGATGGCTATCGGCCTCGCCGTGACGGTCATTGTTGTGGACCAGGCCACCAAGGCCATGGCCCGCGGGAACCTTGAGGACGTGGTCAATCTGACATCCTTCATCGCGCTTCGCCTCGGGTTCAACCCAGGGGTCACCTTTGGCCTTTTCGCCGGCTCCGGGGACATGGGGCGCTGGGTTTTGAGCATCGTCTCGCTGCTGATCATCGCCGTGCTGTCGATCTGGGCCTGGCGAACACGCAGACCTCTTCTTGCCGCCGGCCTGAGCCTTATGGTCGGCGGCGCGCTCGGGAACCTGCTGGATCGCCTGCGTTTCGGGCACGTGACCGATTTCATAGATCTTCACTGGGGCGATGCGCACTGGCCCACTTTCAACCTTGCCGATGCAGCGATCGTCTGCGGCATCGGCTTGCTTCTGTTGGCTTCGCGAAGCGGGGCCGAACCCGGGACGTCGTCCCCCACGATCGAACCCACCGTTCGATGACGGGGCCCCCCGAAAAAAAGTCCATAGCCGTTCGCTCCGCCCTGGCCATAGGCGTGACCGCAAGCAGCCTGACGGCTACCTGGCTGTGGATTCCTCCCGCGCCATTCGGCGTCGAGACCGACATGGCGACGGCCGATCGCCTGGCCTACGCCCTCAAGTGGGAGTTGCCGGTGCTCGTGTGGCTCGCCGGCTGCCTGCGGCTTGTCGCCAGCATTCGGTATCGGTCGGATGAGGACCGACCAGGAGCCGCCTACGGCCCGCCCAGCGCTCGGCTCGCCGTGCCTGCGGCCGTGTTGCAGAATTCCCTTGAGCAGACCGTCCTGGCCGTCGGCGCACATCTGATCCTCGCCGTTGTTTTGCGAGGCGAGGAGTTGATCCTGATCCCCGCTCTGGTGACGCTTTATCTCCTCGGTCGTGTAATGTTCGCGATCGGCTACGCCAAGGGCGCCGCCGCACGCGCTTTCGGCATGGCGCTTACCGGCGCCTCGACGCTTGCCGCCATGGTCATCGCCATCGTCCTGTTGATTCTCGGCCGGTAGTATCCGAGCGCGCCTCATGCCCGTCTTTCCGCCCCAGTCTCCAGGACTTCGACCCATGTTTGAGCGATGACACGCCCCTCGCCCACTTCGTCCGGACCTCGCAGCATCGGCAAACTCGCCGCCGCCACCGGCATAAAAATTCCGACGATCAGATTCTACGAGCAGATCGGATTGGTGCCGGCGCCGCCCCGAACCGCCAGCGACCGCCGGATGTATGACGATGACGCCGAACAAAGGCTGACCTTCATCCGGCATGCACGCCAACTTGGCTTCGACCTGGATTCGATCCGGTCCCTGCTGGATCTCTCCGATCATCCCGACCGCGCCTGCGACGAAGCCAACACCATAGCCGAACGTCATCTCGCCGAAGTGACGCAGAAGATCACCCAGTTGCAGGCCCTCCGGCGCGCGCTTTCGCGCATGACCGCTGAATGCGCGGGCGGACGGGTCTCGGCTTGCAAGGTGATTGAGGCCCTGCACGATCATTCGGCCCCACAATAATGCACGACACACGCGCCGTTCGAATGCTAATGCGAACGGCTCACAACTAGGTTTCCGATGCGCCCTCTGCTCAGCCTGATCGTCCTCCTGCTCACCCTTGGCCTGACCGCCCCCGCACTGGCCCAGACGGCCTCGGCCTCGGAGGCACAGGTCGCGTGGCGGCTGCTCGACTACGTGGCGGTCGACTACGCCGGCGCGGTAGAGAACGGCCAGGTGACCAATCCCGCCGAATACGGAGAGATGGTCGAATTCAGCGGCCAGATCCTCACCCGCCTGGAAGCCCTGCCCTCCACGCAGACCAAGGCCGATCTGGTCCGGGACGCTCTCGCTCTTCAAGTCGCTATCCGGAACAGGAGCGATCCGCGCACCGTCGCCGGCCAGGCCAAAAGCTTGGCCGCCGCGGTTCTGGCGGCCTATCCAAGTCCGCTGGCGCCGTCATTCCCGCCCGACCTGGCCAAGGGGGCCGCCCTCTATGACGCGCAATGCGCTGTCTGCCATGGCGCCACAGGGCGCGCCGACGGCGCGGGCGCGCAAGGACTTGATCCTGCTCCTATTGCATTCGCAGACGTCGAGCGCGCCCGCCAACGCAGCGTCTTCGGCCTGTACCAGGTGATCGACCAGGGGCTCGACGGCACGGCGATGGCCAGCTTTTCCCATCTACCGGCTGAGGACCGCTGGGCTCTGGCCTTCTACGTCGGCCGTTTCGCCTTCACTGACGCCGAAGCGGTCGAAGGCCGGCGTCTTTGGGAGAGCGACCCGGCGATCCGCACCGGCTACCCGGATCTGGCTGCCGTCACGCAGGCGACGCCGGCGGAGTTGGCGGCCCGCATCGGCGAGACGAAGGCGCGGGCGGTGACGGCCTATCTGCGCCGCCACCCGGAGGCGGCGGTTCGCCCCAAGGGATCGACCCTCACCCTGGCTCGGACGCGTCTGGCGGAGAGTGAAGCCGCCTATCGTCGGGGAGACCGAAAGGCCGCGACCGACCTGGCGCTGTCGGCCTATCTCGACGGCGTCGAGCCGGTCGAGCCGGCGCTTGGCGCGCGAGACACCGCCCTTCTACGTCGCATCGAGACGGCCATGACCGATCTCCGCGTGTCGATCAGCAAGGGCGCGGCAGAGACGGAGGTCGCGGACCGGATCGCTCGTCTGAACGCCCTGTTCGACACCGCCGAGCGGGCCCTGGCGCCCCAGAAGGCGGACAATCTCGCCAGCTTCATCGGCGCCTTCACGATACTGCTTCGCGAAGGACTGGAGGCGCTGCTCATTGTGGTGGCGATGATCGCCTTCCTCAGGAAGGCCGACCGGCCTGAGGTGTTGCGTTACGTCCACGGAGGATGGGTGGCGGCTCTGGTCGCCGGCGGCGCCACCTGGGCGGCCGCGACCTTCTTCATCTCCATCAGCGGGGCCAGCCGAGAGCTCACTGAAGGGTTTGGCTCGCTTCTGGCGGCGGTCGTGCTCGTTTCCGTCGGCATCTGGATGCACGGCAAGTCGCATGCCGACGCCTGGCAGACCTATATTCGCGCCAAGCTCTCCAAGGCGCTCTCGAAGCGATCGGCATGGTTCCTCTTCCTGTTGGCCTTCGTCGTGGTCTACCGGGAGGTCTTCGAGACGATCCTCTTCTATGCGGCGATCTGGAGCCAGGGCGGCCATGTCGGCATGCTGGCCGGCGCGCTCACCGCAGTGGCGATCCTGGCGTTCGCGGCCTGGGCGCTGCTCGCCTACAGCAAACATCTGCCGATCGGTCGGTTCTTCTCGCTGAGCTCAATCCTCATGGCCGTCCTGTCGGTCGTTCTTGTCGGGAAAGGCGTGGCGGCGCTTCAGGAAGCGGGTTGGCTCGATGTCCACCCGATCACCTGGGCGCCGCGTATCGAGATTTTGGGCCTCTACCCCACCGTGGAAGGCGTCGGGGTCCAGCTTCTAACGCTCGTCGTGCTGGCAATCGGGTTTGCGCGTACCTCCGGTTCGAAACGGCAGGGCTCGGCCAAGGCCTAGCTGGTTATCTCCGAATGTATCGGACCGAGAGGACCAGCGGCTTCACTCGGGGGG
>NZ_JACARP010000048.1:0-22320 GCF_013386595.1 Brevundimonas sp. P7753
AGCCAGACCGCCGCCCCCAGGCCGCCCGCGCCCCACAGGGCGGCGACCAGGCCGTTGGTGCGCGCGAAGCTGATCGCCAGCACGACCAGAATGGTCACGCCGACCGCTGTCAGGATCGGCGCGAGAGGCTGTCGGAAAAAGGCGGCGTTAGGCGCAGTTACGACGACGCCGCCTTCCGCAGAAGCGGCGTCGAGAACGGGTTCAGCCCTGTCGAGCGCTCGGCTCATCGTCATGATCGGGTCCGGTGTACGCGACTAACGCCCCATGCTGCCCGAGCTTCCTAAACATCCTCTGAAGTCAGAAGGCGCTTTCGAGAACAGCGTTGAACGCCCGAACCGCCGCCGCCGCCCCTTGCGGATGGTTCCAGACGCCCGCGCTGACGGCGACGAAATCGGCGCCCGCAGCGGCCACTTCAGCGGCGTTGTCGACCGTGATGCCGCCGATGGCCACGCAGGGCGTCTCCATCGTTTCCTGCCAAATGGTCAGCTCAGCCAGTTCGGGCCGATAGGTCGTCGCCTTGGTCTCGGTCGGGAAGAAGGCGCCGAAGGCGACATAATCCGCTCCCGCTTCAGCGGCTTCCATGCCCAGATGACGACTGTCATGGCAGGTGGCGCCGATCATGGCGTCCGGCCCCATGATGCGCCGCGCCTCGGCCACCGGCGTGTCGGCCTGGCCCACATGCACGCCGTCGCAGCCGGTGGCTTTCGCCAGATCCGGCCGGTCGTTCAGGATCACCGCCACGTCATGGGCTTGAGCGATCGGCGCCAGTCGCGCCACGGCGGCCCTGATCTGATCGTCCGAGGCGTCCTTGAGCCGGATCTGCAACGCCGCGACCTCGCCGGCCTCCAGCGCCTGCTCCAGCAGACCGGCGAAGGCCTCCAGATCGGCGATGGCCGGCGGCGTGATCAGATACAGCTGGCAGGGCGGGCGGGGCGTAAGAGCGGGTTGACGGGCCATGTCCTCGCCCTGCCCGTCCTCGCGCCGCGCGTCAATGTCGCAGCCCTATGCGAACGATTTGCACTCGCCTTAAGAAATGCTATAGCGAGCCATTCTCAGTAACTGCCTCGGGGCTTGCCGCCTTGTACGTCTGCAACTGTAACGGCCTTCGCCAGCGTGACGTCGCCCAAGCCATCGAGGCGGGCGCCACCCGCCCGCGTGAGATTTTCGCATCCAATCAATGCACTGCCCAGTGCGCGAAATGCGTCTGCGAAATGCGTCAGATGATCCAGGACACCCAGCAGGCCTTCGCGCTCGCCGCTGAGTAGTCGGCTCACCTGACAGCGAAATTCACTCGCACTATCAATGCAGTGATAAATACTCGCAAATGAACCACGCGGCCTTTGCCGTGGTAAAAGGCTTCGCATCCGGCAGCGTTTGAGTCTGGAGCGCCGCTCCGGCCTCCCTTCGCCGCCCATGACGAAAGGCGACGACCATGAAGGGCGATCCGGCGATCATCCGCACCCTGAACGCAGTTCTGACCAACGAACTGACGGCGGTGAACCAGTACTTCCTGCACGCCCGCATGTTCGAAAGCTGGGGTCTCAGCCACCTCGGCAACGTGATCTATGAGGAATCCATCGGCGAGATGAAGCACGCCGATATGCTGATCAAGCGCATCCTCTTCCTCGACGGCCTGCCCAACCTGCAGGACCTGCACAAGCTCAAGGTCGGCGAGGAGCCGATCGAATGCCTGGGCGCCGACCTGCAACTGGAGATCGACAGCCGCGCCACCACCAGCGCCGCCGTCACCCAGTGCGAGGAAGCTCGCGACTACGTCAGCCGCGACCTGCTGATGAAGATCCTGGCCGATACCGAGGAGCACATCGACTTCCTGGAAAACCAGCACAAGCTGATCGAGCTTCTGGGCGCCCAGAACTATCTTCAGTCGGCCATGAGCGAGATCAAGACCGACGGCGCCGCCACCGGCAACTGATCGCTTTCAGCGCCATCATTCAAGGAAGGGGGCGGTCGAGGTTCGGCCGCCCCCTTTTTCTTGGCCTAGAGCACCTCGCGCCGCGCCAGGTGCGCCACGGCCAGGATCAGCACCACCAGGCCCAGCCCGCCGCCCAGCCCCAGCGCGGTCTGCACACGCCAGGCTTCGCCCGCCAACATATTGACCGGCATCTGCCACGGCATGAAGACGCCCTGCTTGGCGGCTGTCGCCACGACCGCGAAGAAGGTCCCGCCTATGCCCACGATCAGGGCCGGCACGAAGCTGGCGAAGCGCATCGCGACCCAGAACTGAATGGCGATCATCAGCGCGCCCGCCACGACCATCAGTCCCAGAGACCGCGCATAGGCCGCCAGGTCGAACACGCCGGTCGGCGCCACGACCGGCTTGATCTGGGCGGCGAGCAAGGCCGCGGCTCCAGACAGCCCCAGCACCGCCACGCTCATCAGCGCCACCAGACCGATGACGCAGATCGCCTTGGCCGCGTACAGGTTCCAGCGCGGAATAGGCAGGGCGCGCAAATGATCCCAGGACCTCGGCCCATGCTCCATGTGGGCGACGAGGGCGGTCAATGCCGTGACGCTCATCGGCATCATGAAATACGCCCAAATGGCGACCGCCGAACCTATGACCATGTCCCAGGTCACGGCCTCTTTGGCGCGCAGCATCATCAGGAAGCCGAACAGGGCGATCAGCCCCGGCGCCGCCAGGGCTAGAAGCAGGGCCAGCGAACGGTTCAGCTTGCGAACCTCGACAGACAGGACAGACAACATCACGCGGCCTCCGGCAGGGATTGGGTGTTTTCGGTCACCTGGCGGTAGAGCCCCTCCAGCGAGCGTTCGCGGGCGCCAAAGGCGAAAACCCCGACCCCCTGCTCCACCAGCGCCCGATTCAGTCCAGCGGCGACTTGATCGTGGTCCTGACCGGGCCACAGGCGCGCGATCATGCCGTCAGCGCCTTCCACCAGGGTCAGGTCCCATCGCCGCAGCACCGCCGCCGCACGCTGAGGGTCGTCGACGCGCAAGGTGATCTCCGACGCCTCCGCCGCCTTCAGCGCCGCCAGTTCGCCCTCCAGCACCAGCCGTCCCTGATGGATCACCCCGACGTGTGTGGCGATCTGCTCGATCTCGCCCAACAGGTGGCTGGACAAGAGGACGGTCGCGCCGGTGCGCCCCGGCAGCCCCCGCAGAAAGCCGCGCATCTCGGCGATGCCGTCCGGGTCCAGACCATTTGTCGGCTCATCCAGCACCAGCACCGGCGGCGCGCCCAGCATGGCCCGGGCCAGCCCCAGCCTCTGCCGCATCCCCAGCGAATAGCCCGCGACGCGGCGCCCGGCGTCCGCGCGCATCTCGACGACGCCCAGCACCCGGTCGATTTCGCTGGGCGGCAGGCCCAGCAGACGGCGGCTCAGGTCCAGGTTCTCGCGCCCGGTCAGGTTGCCGTAGAAGCCGTGCGCCTCCAGCAGGGCGCCGACCTTGCGCGCTGCGCCGATGCGGTCACGCGCCACGTCCACGCCGCCGACCCTCGCCGTCCCCGCCGTCGGTCGGATCAGACCCAGCAACATCTTCAGCGTCGTCGTCTTGCCCGCGCCGTTGCGACCCAGAAACCCATAGACCGCCTGATCCGGCACGGTCATCGACACCGCCTCCACCGCCGTCCGCGCGCCGAAGCGCCGCGTCAGCCCTTCCGTCTCGATCATTCCGACCATGACCGCCCTCCATTCGTTTAACTCTTAGATAAAGTTGCGAAGCGGCGATCTTTAAGTCAAGATTAAAGATCAGTCAGATTCGGAACCGCCAGATGACCAATGACCTCGACCGCTTTCGACGCCTGTGCGGCCAGTACCGCTGGCTGGCCGTCTTCATGGTGGCCAGCGTGGGCCTGCTGCTGACCCTCGCCCACCTCATCGCCCCGCTCGTCCAGTGGGGGCGCACGCCGACCCTGACGGGCGGGCGCGATGTCGCCGCCTCGCTGATCTGGATCGCGCCCGCCCTCTGCTACCTGTTCGGGGTCTGGTCGATCGGCGCCGGCATGGGGCAGTTGGCGCGGGGGCGACTGATCCAGCCCACCCTGGCCTCGACCCTACGCCGCGTCGGTCTGGCGCTCGGCGTCGGCGGGGTGATCAGCGTCTTCGTCGTCACCAACCTGTTGCGCCTGATCGGCCACGCCAAGGGCGGCTATCTGCATTTCGACGTGGCGGGCATGACCCTGGGCATGATCGGCGGCGCCCTGTTTCTGCTGGGCCGGGTGGTCGATCAGGCAGGCGCCGTCCAGGCCGAGCTGGACGAGATGATCTGATGGCGGTTCGCGTCACCCTCGACGCCCTGATCGTCGCCAAGGGGATCAAGGCCCGCGACCTGGCCGCCCAGGTCGGGCTCAGCGAGACACAGCTGTCCCTGTTCCGCTCAGGCAAGATCAAGGGCATCCGCTTTCGCACCCTGGCCCGGCTGTGCGCCGCCCTGGGCTGCCGGCCAGGCGACCTGCTGGACTATGATCTGGACCCGGCCGACCTGGCTCCGCCCGACACGACTGAGTCGGACTGACGGAACCGCCCCGGCGGCGCGTCATTTGATGTCCTGATCTGTTCAGGAGCCATCATGCCCATCGAAGACGCCCTCGACACCGCCCGCGATCAGGCCGCCGACTTCCTCAACGCCGAGGGGCGGGACTGGACCCACGTCGCCCTGGGCCTGGCCCTGACGGCGGGTTTCGCCCTGGCGACGACCACGGCGGCCTCGAAGCTGATCCGCCCGCAACCGCGCCACGCCCTGCAGCCGCTGGGCAGCGACGCTCCGATCACCGAGCGCCCCCGCGGCCCGATCAGCCTGATCCTGCCCGCCATGTTCTCGGCCACCACCCTGTCCGCCGTTCGTGTCTGGAACGCCCCGGCCCGCCCCGAGCGCCGCACCGCCATGGCGCTTTGGGTTGCGGCACAGGCCGTCAGCGCGATCTGGCTGGCCGTTCGACCAACCCGGCTGACCACACAGATTCTGGCCGCCACCTCCTCGGCCGGCCTGGCGGCGGCCTTCGCCCATGAAGCGCGCAAGCTGGACCCCGGCGCCGGCAAGCTGGCCTCGCCGATGGGCATGGGCGTTCGCCTGGCCAACCGGGCCGAGGCCGGACTGGACCGCATGACCCGCTAGATCCGCAGACCGGCGATCAGCGCCCCCATTGCCCTTTTTCCGCTGTTCCTCTACGGCTCGCCGCGATTTCGCGCGCCCGCCCACGAGCGGCCGGGCCGCCCCCAGCCCTCAGACCCCAGCGGTTTTTATGAAAATCAACGGCAACACCATCAAGCCCGGCATGGTCCTGCAACACAACGGCGGCCTCTGGGTCGTCACCAAGGCCAGCCACGTCAAGCCCGGCAAGGGCGGCGCCTTCGCCAACGTCGAGGCCAAGAACCTCGAAACCGGCAACAAGCTGAACGAACGCTTCCGTTCGGAAGACAAGGTCGAGCGCGTCACCCTGGAACAGAAGGACTTCTCCTACCTTTTCGACAACGGCGACAGCCTGGTCTTCATGGACGACGCCACCTACGAGCAGATCGAACTGCAAAAGGACTGGGTCGGCGACGAACGCATCCCCTATCTGCAAGAGGGCATGAAGGTCGTCATCGAGATGCATGAAGACCGCCCGATCGGCCTGGAGCTGCCGGAGCAGGTCACACTGGAAGTCGCCGAGACCGAGCCCACCGTGAAGGGCCAGACCGCCTCGTCGTCCTACAAGCCGGCCAAGGCCAACAACGGCGTTCGCATCATGATCCCGCCCTACATGGGCGTGGGCGAGCGCATCGTCGTCGACACCACGACGGGCGAATACGTCCGCCGCGCGGACTAACAAACACCGTCTTTTCCGGCCAAGGTCGGGCGCTTAAGACGTATCTACAGGGGCGCGGATGGTCCGCGCCCCTTTTGCTTCTCCGTCTCTCCGGGCCGACAGGGCCTTCAAGGACAGCCGGACCAGGAGAACCCCATGGCCCTCGCCTCTGCTCTCGTTCAGGTCATCATCAGCGCGGTGCGCAAGACCGCCCGCCCCATGCTTCGCGATTTCGGCGAAGTCGCCCAGCTTCAGGTTTCGCGCAAAGGGCCCGGCGATTTCGTCACGGCCGCCGACCTGAAGGCCGAAGACACCCTTTTTGAACTGCTGATGAAGGCGCGCCCCGGCTACGGCTTCCTCGGCGAGGAACGCGGTCTGGTCGAAGGCACCGACAAGTCGCACACCTGGATCGTCGACCCGATCGACGGCACCACCAACTTCATGCACGCCATGCCCCACTTCGCCATCACGGTGGGCCTGGAGCGCAAGCATCCCGACGGCTCGTCCGAGATCGTCGCCGGCGTCACCTACAACCCGGTCATGAATGAGCTGTTCTGGGCCGAAAAGGGCAAGGGCTGCTATCTGAACGACCAGCGCATCCGCGTCTCGGGTCGTCGTGACCTGTCCGAGAGCCTGATCTCGACCGGCCTGCCCTTCATCGGCAAGGCTGGCCATTCGCAGGCCATCAAGGACATCCACGCGGTGGGCCAACGCGTCGCCGGCATTCGTCGCCTGGGCGCCGCCTCGCTGGACTTCGCTTGGGTGGCCGCGGGCCGCTACGACGCCTATTTCGAGCGTAATCTGCAGCCCTGGGACGTCGCGGCGGGCATCCTGTTCGTCACCGAAGCCGGCGGCACGGTCACGACCATCGACATCGACGGCGACCCCAAGAACGGCAAGCAGATCGTCGCTTCCAACCCGGAACTGCACCCGCAACTGCGCAAGATCCTGCAAGCGGCGTGATTCACGAGGCGCCCTCCCCTTTTGGGGGAGGGCGTTTTCTTTTTAGCTGTTCAGATCCAGCGAATAGCCCGCCGAGCGCACCGTGCGGATCGGGTTGACTGTGCCCTCGACGTTCAGGGCCTTGCGCAGGCGACCGACGTGGACGTCCACCGTGCGCGCCTCGACATAGACATCCGAGCCCCAGACGGCGTCCAGCAGCTGCTCGCGGCTGAACACCCGACCCGGGTGCTTCATCAGGTGATCCAGCAGGCGGAACTCGGTCGGCCCCAGATGGACCTCCTTGCCCGCGCGGCGGACGCGGTGGGCGACGCGGTCAATGACGATGTCGGCGTGGTTGATGCGGTCGTCGGCCAGGCCCGGACGGATGCGGCGCAGCACGGCGCGAATACGCGCCGTCAGCTCCGTCATCGAGAAAGGCTTGGTCATATAGTCGTCGGCGCCGGTGTCGAGGCCGCGCACGCGGTCCGACTCTTCGCCGCGCGCCGTCAGCATGATGATCGGCAGGTTGCGTGTCTCGGCCCGGCCGCGCAGCCGACGGCAGACCTCGATCCCTGACAGCTTGGGCAGCATCCAGTCCAGCAGCACCAGATCCGGCAGGCGCTCGTCGACCTGCAACAGGCCCTCCTCCCCGTCCGCCGCCACGGTGACGTCATAGCCTTCCTTCTCCAGATTGTACTGGAGCAGGGTGGCCAGGGCGTCCTCGTCTTCCATCACCAGAATATAGGGTTGCACGTCAGGCTCTCCGGGCAGTCGAAGTCGTCAGCAGGAAGGGAAGTCAGTCGTCCGTCAGATCGGACGGAAGGGTCGAGATATGCGGCGTGGACGTCTGTTCCTCGCCGGGACCGGGAACGGCCTTGGGCCGCTCGCCCAGCATTTCCTCGCCGGTGATCTCATAGTGGACGGTCTCGGCGATGTTGGTCGCGTGGTCGCCGATCCGTTCCAGGTTCTTGGCCATGAACAACAGATGAGTGCAGGCCGTGATCGTGCGCGGATCGCCCATCATGTAGGTCAGCAGTTCGCGGAACAGGGCGTTATAGTGCTCGTCCACCTCGTCGTCGGTGCTCCAGACCGACAGGGCGCGCTCGATCTCCGAGGCCGTATAGGCGTCCAGCACGTCGCGCAGCCGGGTCGAAACCAGCCGCCCCATCCGCTCGATCGAGCGGGTCAGGGGCTGCATGGGTTCGCCTTCCGCCAGGATCAGCGCCCGCTTGGCGATGTTCTTGGCCAGGTCGCCGGTGCGCTCCAGATCGGAGGCCAGCTTCATGGCCCCCAGGGTGCGGCGCAGGTCCGACGCCACCGGCTGACGCAGGGCGATCAGACGGATCGACTTCTTCTCGATGTCGCGATGCAGGGCGTCCAGACGGTTGTCGCGCTCGACCACCGCCTTGGCCAGGGCCACGTCGCGGCGGGCGACGGATTCGATGGCGTCCGCCACCTGGGCCTCGGCCAGACCGCCCATGCGGACGACCTCGGCCGTCAGTTGGTTCAGTTCGTCGCCGTAAGCCTTGACCGTGTGCTGGTTCATGCTCGCGCCCTTAGCCGAAGCGGCCGGTGATATAGTCGAGCGTGCGGCGCTCGCGGGGATTGGTGAATATCTCTTCGGTGTCGCCGGTCTCGACCAGCTTGCCCATGTGGAAGAAGGCCGTGCGTTGGGACACGCGGGCCGCCTGGGCCATCGAGTGGGTGACGATGACGATGCAGTAGCGCTCGCGCAGTTCGTCGATCAGCTCCTCGATCTTGGCCGTGGCGATCGGGTCCAGCGCCGAGCAGGGCTCGTCCATCAGGATGACTTCGGGTTCGACCGCGATGGCGCGAGCGATGACCAGACGCTGCTGCTGACCGCCCGACAGGCCGGTGCCCGGCGAGTGCAGACGGTCGGCGACCTCTTCCCACAGACCCGCGCGCTTAAGCGCCTTCTGGACGATGTCGTCCAGTTCGCCCTTGGACGTGGCCAAGCCGTGAATCTTCGGCCCATAGGCGACGTTCTCGTAGATCGTCTTGGGGAAGGGATTGGGCTTCTGGAACACCATGCCGACCTGGGCGCGCAGCAGCACGGGGTCGATCTTGCGGTCGTTGATGTCGCCGCCGTCCATCTCGATCTGGCCGGTGACGCGGCAGCCCGGAATGGTGTCGTTCATGCGGTTCATGGTCCGCAGGAAGGTCGACTTGCCGCAACCCGACGGGCCGATCAAAGCCGTGACGGTCTTGTCCGGGATGTCCAGCGAGACGTCGAACAGGGCCTGCTTGTCCCCATAGAAGACCGAGACGCCGCGCGCGGCGATCTTGATCGGACCCAGGGGCGCCGAAGCATGAGCGCCAAGGGTCGGCGCGCGGGTCAGGGATGCAGGTTCGGCGGAGGCGGTCATGGCGGGGGTCTCAGAAGCAGCAGCAGGCTCGTTCGAACCGCCGGATTGGCCGTCGGGAGCGCGGAAAATGTTGAACTTCATCAGACTACCACCGGCGTTCGAACCGCCGACGCAGCAGGATCGCGGCGGCGTTCATGACGATCATGAAGGCTAGGAGCACAAGGATGGCGGCGGCGGTCCGCTCGTGGAACGCGCGCTCCGAGGCGTTCTCCCAGATGTAGATCAGCGAAGGCAGGGCGCCGACCGGCTCGTCGATGGCGTGGGGCACGCCGGGGACGAAGCTGATCATGCCGATCAGCAGCAGGGGCGCGGTCTCGCCCAGGGCGTGGGCCATGGCGATGATCGAACCTGTCATGACGCCCGGCATAGCCAGGGGCAGGACGTGGCCGAACACGGTCTGGGTGCGGCTGGCGCCCATGGCCAAGGCGGCTTCGCGGATCGACGGCGGCACGGCCTTCAGCGACGAGCGCGTGGCGATGATCACCGTGGGCAGGGCCATCAGCGCCAACACCAGACCGCCGACCAGCGGACTGGCGCGCGGCAGGTGCAGGAAGTTGATGAACAGGGCCAGACCCAGCAGGCCGTAAACAATCGACGGCACGGCGGCGAGGTTGTTGATGTTGACCTCGATGATCGCGGTCAGGCGGTTGCGCGGCGAGTATTCTTCCAGCCACACGGCGGCGCCGACGCCGACCGGAATGGCGATCAGGGCCGTGACCAGCAACATCAGGGCCGAACCGACCACGGCGCCCAGCAGGCCCGCCAGCTCGGGCTGGGTCGAGTCGCCCTTGGTGAACAGGGCGCTGTTGAAGTGGGCGCGAACCGAACCGGACGCCTTCATCCTATCCAGCCAGGCCATCTGCTCATTGCTGATGCGACGCTGGTCCTCTGGCGTGGCCTGGGAAATCTTTCCCTTCAAATAGAGGTCGGCGTTGTCGGCCAGGGGCGCCGTGACCGGGACCGTCTGACCCAGCAGGCTAGGCTGGCGCGCGATCATGCCCGCCGCCTGGAACTTCAGCTCCGACGAGAACAGGGCCTTCATGGCCGCGGTCTTGGAGCCCTGGGCGTCGTCCTGAATGCCGAGGCGACGCAGCTGCTGTTCCGCCACGATCTGTTCGAAGTTCGCGCCCTGAGGATAGGCGCGGTCGATGCGCGACGCGTCCATATAGACCGGCAGGGTCACGCTGTGGCTGTAGAAGGCGGTGCGGCCCTGCATGATGATGCTGCCCAGCAGGATCACCAGGAAGACCAGGGCGAAGCCGATGGCCGCGCGGCCATACCATTTGAAGCGGGTCTCACGGGCGTAGCGGCCGCGCAAGCGAGCTTGCAGACGCTCGGTCCGGGGGCTGACGGCGTTCGTCTTCACGCCAATGTCGACGGGCGCGTCAGTCATATTGTTCCCGATAGGCTTGCACGATGCGCATGGCGACGATGTTGAGCAGCAGGGTGACGACGAACAGGGTCAGGCCCAGACCGAAGGCGGCGAGCGTCTTGGGGCTGTTGAACTCCTGGTCCCCGGTCAGCAGGGTGACGATCTGCACCGTGACGGTCGTGACCGTATCCAGCGGGTTCAGGGTCAGCTTGGCGGCCAGACCGGCGGCCATGGTCACGATCATGGTCTCGCCGATGGCGCGCGAGATGGCCAGCAGGAAGGCCCCGGCGATGCCCGGCAGGGCGGCGGGCAGAAGCACGCGCTTGACCGTTTCCGACTTGGTCGCGCCCATGGCGTAGGAGCCGTCGCGCAGGGACTGAGGCACCGCGTTCATGATGTCGTCGGACAGGGAGCTGACGAAGGGGATCAGCATGATCCCCATGACGGCGCCGGCCACTAGGGCCATCTGGTTCTGCACCAGCAGCAGGTATTGGCCGATGCCGTCCAGCGGTCCGCCGACCAGCCAGCCGCCGATAGTGTTGAAGAAGACCCGGAAGGCCGGGCCCACGGTCAGGGCGGCGAAGAAGCCGTAGACCACGGTCGGTACGCCCGCCAGGACCTCGAGCAGAGGCTTGACCACGGCGCGGGTGCGGCGTCCGGCGTATTCCGACAGATAGATGGCCGAGAACAGGCCGATCGGTCCCGCCACCATCATGGCGATCATCATGATCAGGAAGGTGCCCGCGAACAGAGGCACCGCCCCGAAGGCGCCCGACGACCCGATCTGGTCGGCGCGGATCGCCATCTGCGGGCTCCACTTGGTCCCGAACAGGAATTCGGTGATCGGCACCGAGTTGAAGAAGCGAAGGCTGTCCCAGACCAGGGAGAAGATGATGCCCAGGGTCGTCAGCACGGCAACGACCGAACAGGCGAACAGGGCGATGCTGATCCAGCTTTCCACCCGATTGCGGGCGCGCAGGTCGGGACGGATGCGGATAAAGACAAAGATCCCGCCCAGGATGGCCGCGATCAGGGCCGCGACGCCGCCGCCCCAGCTCAGGGCCGAAGAGATGCGGTGCGCGCGACGGCCCTCAGCCGGCAGTTCCTCGGCATAGGGCGCGGGCCAGATCTGCTGGGCCTCAAGGCCGTCGCCGATGCGGCGGGCGTCCGAGAAGAAGGCCTCGCGACGGAAGGGCTCCAGCTGGGTGACGCTGTCCGGCGCGCCGGCGGCCAGCATCTGGCGCTCCAGCGGGGTGGAGAAGATCGAGGCGGCGATCAGCACGACCAGAGCCGGCATGCCGACCCAGATCAGGGCGTAGAGGCCATGCTGGCCCGGACGCGAGTGCGCCCTGACGCCCGCGCTGCGGCGCGTCGCCAGCCGACGCCCGCCCAGATAGGCAAGCCCCGAGAAGGCGATCAGCAATAACAGGAAAATCCAGATCATCCGGGTCCGTGCGCGCGTGAATCATTAACGTGCCGGGTCCGGCGCGTTTCGGTCGGGAAACTGCCTGTGATTGGCGAGCGGATTAAGACGGGCGCGTGACACTTCTGTTACGACGCCCATCCTTCGTGTCGCAGGCCTTCATGTCGCAGGGGCGCCCTCGACGGCATCCCGCACGGGCGCCAGAGGGAAACAGGCGGCGAAAATCGCGCCCTGGCCCAGGGCGCTGTCTACGCTCAGACCGCCCCGGTGGCGGATGATGATGTGGCGCACGATGGCCAGACCCAGGCCCGTGCCCTGGCGTTCCCCGCTCTTCTGGCCCTCGACGCGATAGAATCGCTCGGTCAGGCGCGGCAGGTGCTCGCGCGCCATGCCGGGGCCATGGTCGCGTACGGTGATCACGGCGTACTTCTGGCCCGCCTCGCGGTCGGGCGTGGCCAGCGACAGGCGCGTTCCCTCTGGCATCCGCGCCGCCATGGCCTCGTCCAGGGTCCGGCCCCGCTCGATCAACAGTTCGACGACGCCGCCGTGACTGGAATATTTCAGGGCGTTGTCGATCAGGTTCTGAATGACCTGAACGATCTCGTCGCGGTCGCCCGCAACCGTCGCTCCCCCCTGCCCCAGGTCCGCCTTGATGGTCACGCCCCGCTCGCGCGAGATCACGCTGACGGCGTCCACCACGTCCGAGGCCGCCCGCGCCAGGTCAACCCGACCCAGGGGCGCGATGTGCTCGTTCAGTTCGATTCGGCTCAGCGACAGCAGGTCGGCGACCAGCCGCCCCATCCGGTCGGCCTGGATCGCCATGATGTCGAGGAACTTGTCGCGCGCCTTGGGGTCGTCCTTGGCGTGACCCTTTAGCGTCTCGATGAAGCCCGACAGCGAGGCCAGCGGCGTGCGCAGTTCATGGCTGGCGTTGGCCAGGAAGTCGACGCGCATCATCTCCATGCGTCGGGTGTCGGTCTCGTCGCGCAGCGCCAGCAGGGCCAAGGCCCCGGCGCCCCACAGATGAGCGTCCCGCTCGGGCAGCGGTCGCACGAAAGCCCGCCAGTGCCGTTCCTGAGCGCCGCCGCCGACATAGTCGACCGTACTGCTGAAATTCCCGAACAGGGCCTCGTCCACCGCTTCCAGCACCTTGGGATCGCGGATCACCGAGACCAGCAGCCCCGCCCCCGTGCCGTTCAGTCGAAACAGCTCGCGCGCGGCGGCGTTGGCCAGGGCGATGCGGCGTCCGGCGATGTCGTCCGCCTCACCCCCGCTGATGATCAGGATCGGATCGTCCAGCGCCTCGAACACATCCCCCAGCAGGACGCCGTCGGGCGCCAGATCGGCCGGCCCGCTGCGATCCAGTTCGCTGATGCTGACCAGGGCCGGAGGGCGACGATTCACCAGCCAGGTCGCCAGGGCCACGGCCACGGCGCCCGCCGCCAGCCAACCGGCCAGTTCCGGCTTCATCACCGCAAGCGCCGCCATGACCAGAATGGCCACGCCGCCGCTGGCCCCGGCGGTCCAGAGCCTGGACGAGGCGGTCGGCGCGACCGGCGAAGGCGAATGCTCATACGGCATGGAGATCGACGTTATCTCATTATTCAGCGACTGAGCCTAAAACGGCCGCGTCTCGAAGGGGGACCGCAAGGCGGAAGATTTCGCGCATAGCGTAGTTTGTTCACCGATTTGCGGCAGTCTTTTCGGCAGGTTGGAGGGGCTTGTGACGTGAATACGATCCTGAACTGCCTGGTTCAGCAACATGACTGGCGAATCGTGCCGTTCGCCCTGCTCGTCTCCATATTCAGCCTGCTGATAGCCCTGTCCCTGTTCGACCGCGCCCGTAATGTCGCGCGGCGCTCGCGCCGGGTCTATCTGATCGCCGTTCCTCTGGTGGCCGGGCTCGGCGTCTGGAGCACCCACTTCATCGCCATGAAGGCCTATGATATCGGCGTGCCGGTGCGCTATGCCGTTGGCGAAACCGCCGCCTCCCTGGCCATCGTCGTCGTCGCCTTCTACGTCGCCATGCACCTGGCCCTAGCGGATATCGGTCGCCTAGGCCGCCTGATCGCAGCCCTGACCTGCGGCCTTGGCGTCGCGGCGATGCACTTCCTCGGCATGTCGGGACTGCGCCTGTCCGGCGCCGTCCTGTCGTGGAACGCTCCCCTGGTCATGACGGCGATCGTCGGCGGAATGCTGCTGGTCAGCGCCATCGCCCTGCTGCCCTGGCGGGTCGGCGCCAAGCGGGTGATCCTCGCCACCATTCTGGCGGCGCTGGGCGTCTGCTGGCTGCATTTCGTGGCCATGAGCGCCGTGGTCGTCACCCCCACGCCCGGCGTGCTTCTGCCCGTCGCCGCCGCCGCCGAGACGACCCTGACCCTGTGGATCGGGGCCAGCGTCGGCCTGCTGTCCATCATCGCCGCCTTCCTGACCGGCATGGTCTGGTGGTCGCGACACAGCGCCCTGGGCCAACTGCGAGAGGCCATCGAGGCCATGCCCGACGGCCTCGGCTTCTATGACGCCGACGACCGGCTGGCGATCTGGAACCAGCGCTACGCCGAAGTGAACCCCGAAATCGCCGCCGCGCTCAAGGTCGGCGTCACCTTCCGAGAAATCCTCGACGCAGGCCTGAAGGCCGGCATCTACCCTTGCGCTGTGGGTCGCGAGCAGGCCTGGATCGCCGAGCGAATGGCCAATCGCCGCCGGCCCCAGGGCGCCATGGAGCAGAACGTCGGCGACCGCTGGCTGCGGGTTCAGGACCGCCGCACCGCCGAAAAAGGCACCGTCACCGTCTGCTCCGACATCACTGACCTGAAACGCGACGCCCAGGCCCTGGCCGAAGCGAAAGACGCCGCCGACACCGCCAACCGCGCCAAGAGCCAGTTCCTGGCCAATATGAGCCACGAAATCCGCACGCCGCTGAACGGCGTCATCGGCGTGGCTCAGGCCCTGGCCCGCACCGATCTGGACGAGAACCAGCGCGAAATGCTGGACCTGATCCATTCCTCCAGTCGCACATTGCAGACCCTGCTCAGCGACATCCTCGATCTGGCTCGTGTCGAGTCGGGACGACTGGAGTTGAGCGATCAGCCCTATGACCTGGCCCGCGCGGTCGAGGAAGCCGCGCAACTCTACGCCGCCGCCGCGCGCGACAAGGGGCTGCAGTTCTTTGTCGAGGTCGCGCCGGAGGCCCGGAAATGGATTTACGGCGACGCCGTGCGCCTGAAGCAGATCCTGACCAATCTCGTCTCCAACGCCGTCAAGTTCACCGCCTCGGGCTTTGTCAGCCTGACGGTCGACACCGGGCCGCAGGGCCTGCGCTTCGTGGTTCAGGACACCGGCATCGGCTTTGACGCCGAGACCCGCGACCGGCTGTTCAGCCGCTTCGAACAGGCCGACGGCGACATCACGCGGCGCTTTGGCGGCTCGGGCCTGGGCCTGGCGATCAGCCGCGAACTGGCGGCCATGATGGGCGGCGGTCTGGGATGCGAGAGCGAGCCCGGCGGCGGTGCCGCCTTCATCCTGACCCTGCCCCTGCGCCCGGCCGAAAAGCCCGCTGTGCCCACGCCGACGGTCGTCACGTCGGAGGACTCGCTCTTTGTCGAGAACGCCCGTCGCCTGCGTATCCTGGTCGCCGACGACCATCCCACCAACCGGCGCGTGGTCGAGCTGATCCTGGATCAGGAAGCCGTCGATCTGGTCTCGGTCGAGGACGGGGCCCAGGCGGTCGAAGCCTGTCGCGCCGCGCCCTTTGACCTGGTGCTGATGGACATGCAGATGCCGGTCATGGACGGGCTGACCGCGACCCGCGAGATTCGTCTGCATGAGGTGGCCATGGGGGCGCCGCGCACCCCGGTCGTCATGCTGACCGCCAACGCCCTGCCCGAACATATCGCGGCGGGGCTGGACGCCGGGGCCGACCGCCATCTGGCCAAGCCGTTCAGCGTCGAGGCCCTGCTGGCCATGGTGCAGGAGCTGACCACGGACGCGCCTCAGGCCGCTGTTCAAGCGGCCTGAGGGTCTTCGTCGTCTATTCGTAGCCGTGGGCGGCTTCGTTGATCACCTGTGACGGCATAGTCGAGAAGTCGATGCTCACGGGCTTCACCGCCTTGGCCTGAAACGTCTTGATGACGTGGTCCAGGCGCTTGCGGACCTCCTTTGTCGCCTCGGCGTCCGGGTCGAGACCCAGCGGTGCCAGGCAGAATTCGATGATCGCGTGGGGTCGGTTCAGAGGTTCCATAGGCTCATTCCTTTCCTAAGCGGCGTGGAACTGGGCGGTTTCGGTGGAGTCCTTCAGGGCCGTGGTCGAGGACTGGCCGTTCGAGATCACCGTGGCGACCTGATCGAAATAGCCGGTGCCGACTTCGCGCTGGTGGCGGGTGGCGGTGTAGCCGGCCGCCTCGTTCGAGAACTCGCGCTGCTGCAGCTCGGAATAGGCCGCCATGCCGCGATCGCGATAGCCGTCGGCCAGCTCGAACATCGAGTTGTTCAGGCTGTGGAAGCCGGCCAGGGTCACGAACTGGAACTTGTAGCCCATGGCCCCCAGCTCGCGCTGGAACTTGGCGATGGTCGCGTCGTCCAGCTTGGCCTTCCAGTTGAAGGAGGGCGAGCAGTTATAGGCCATCAGCTTGCCCGGATGCTCCTTCTGGATCGCCTCGGCGAACTTCTTGGCGTCATCCAGATCGGGGTGCGAGGTTTCCCACCACAGCAGGTCGGCGATGTTGGCGTAGGAAAGCCCGCGCGCGATGCAGTGGTCCAGGCCCGTGCCTTCCTTCAGACGGAAGAAGCCCTCGGGCGTGCGGTTTTCGCGGTCGATGAAGGGCTGGTCGCGCTCGTCGATGTCCGAAGTGATCAACTGGGCGCTCTCGGCGTCGGTGCGGGCGACCGTGATGGTCGGCGTGCCCATGACATCGGCGGCCAGACGGGCGGCGACCAGATTGCGGATATGGGCCTGGGTCGGGATCAGGACCTTGCCGCCGAGGTGGCCGCACTTCTTCTCGGACGCCAGCTGGTCCTCGAAGTGGACGCCGGCAGCGCCCGCCTCGATGAAGGCCTTCATGATTTCGAAGCTGTTCAGCGGCCCGCCGAAGCCAGCCTCGGCGTCGGCGACGATGGGGGCGAACCATTCACGCTTGGCGCCGCCCTCGGCGTGCTCGATCTGGTCGGCGCGTTGCAGAGTGCGGTTGATGCGGCGGCACAATTCCGGCGCGGCGTTGGCCGGGTACAGCGACTGGTCCGGATACATGGCCCCGGCGGTGTTGGCGTCGGCGGCGACCTGCCAGCCCGACAGATAGATGGCCTTCAGACCGGCGCGAACCATCTGCATCGCCTGATTGCCGGTGACGGCGCCCAGGGCGTTGATGAAGGGCTCGGTGTGCAGTAGCTCCCACAGGCGGTTGGCGCCGCGCTCGGCCAGGGTGTGGGTGATCGGCACCGAGCCGCGCAGGCGCAGGACGTCCTCGGGGGTGTAGGGACGCTCGATGCCGTCGAAACGGCCGGCGGGCGAAGGAACCAGATCGGCGAAGGTCGTCATGTTCGTCTCGGTCTCGATAAGGCGCGGCCGCAGCCGCTGTCCTGAAGACACAAACACGCCCCCGTCACAATTGACACAGCCAGAACCCCATCATTAAAGTCAAACAGTCACATCATGACACTTGCCAATCGGTCATATCGTGACATCATCAGGTCATGAACGCCGTCGCTGATCGCAAACTCTTCCTCGGCGGCCGCCTGAAAAGGCTGAGACGCGACCTCGGCCTGTCGCAGACGGCGATGGCGGGCGACCTGGGCGTCTCGCCCTCCTATCTGAACCATATCGAGCGCAATCAACGCCCCGTCTCGGCCCAGCTTCTGCTGCGTCTGGCCGAAACCTATGACGTCGATCTGAGGAATCTCGGCCAATCGGGCGGCCCGGCGTCAGAAGCCGAACTAGCCGAAGCCTTCGCCGACCCCCTGTTCCAGGGCCTGGCCGTGCCGCGCCACGAGATCGTGCAACTGGCCGAGGATCAGCCCGCCGCCGCCGACGCCATCCTGAGGCTGTATCGCGCCTTTTCCGACCGCCGCGTGCGCGACCGGGCCGAGGGCGAGGTCGCCGGCGCCGCCTCCCCGGCCGACAGCCCCTCGGAATGGGTGCGCGAATACATCCAGGCCCGGCACAACCATGTCCCCGAACTTGATGCCCTGGGCGAGGCCCTGCATGAGGCGCTGAAGGCTGAAGCCTCGTCGCCGGACGAGAGCTTCGAGGCCCTGGCCCGCGCCCGGCTGTTCGCCCGTCACGGCCTGACGGTCCGCACCCTGCCCGCCGAGGTCATGGTCGAATGGACCCGCCGCTTTGACCCGCACCGGGGGCGGCTGCTGCTGTCCGATACGCTAGGGCCGTCGTCGCGCGCCTTCGCCGTCGCCTGCCAGCTGGCCCTGATGGAGCATGGCACCGAGCTTCAGGCCCTGACCGAGGCGGCCAGCGCCCCCGATGACCCGACCCGCAACCTGCTGAAGACCTCGCTGACCAACAGTCTGGCCGCCGCCACCCTCATGCCCTACGCCGCCTTTCAGCGCACGGCGGAAGAGACCGGCTATGATCTGGCCCGACTTCAGGCCCGCTTCGGCGTCGGCTTCGAGCAGGCGGCGCACCGGCTGACCACACTGTCACGCCCGACGGCGCGCGGCGTGCCCTTCTTCCTGATGCGGGTCGATCAGGCGGGCAATGTGTCGAAACGCTATGCCTCGGGCGCCTTTCCCTTTTCGCGCTTCGGCGGGTCCTGCCCGCGCTGGCGGCTGCACTCGGCCTTCCGCACGCCGGGCCGCATCGTCACCCAGATCATCGAGACGCCAAGCCAGGACGGAAAAGAGGGATCGCGCTGGTTCACCCTGGCCCGCACCGTCGACCGCCAGGGCCAGGACGCCTTCACCGAAGGACAGGACCTGGCCATCGGCCTGGGCTGCGAGCTGAAGCACGCCCACCGCCTGATCTATGCGCGCGGCCTGGACCTGCAAAAGCCCGAGGTCACGCCCATCGGCCCGGCCTGCCGTCTGTGCGAACGCCACCCCTGCGCCGAACGCGCCGCCCCGCCGGTCGGGCGGGCGCTGACGGTGGACGACTGGTCGAAGTCGGTCAGTCCCTATCCGTTTGCCCAAGATGCCCTTCTCCCCTTGAGGGAGAAGGTGGCCCGTCAGGGCCGGATGAGGGGTGTCGGCGCAGCCGGTAGATTTTATGTCGATCCAACCTGACGGCCAGCATCGGATAGGCGCTGCACCCACCCCTCATCCTTCAGGCTTCGCCTGCCACCTTCTCCCGCAAGGGAGAAGGATCAGCTAATGCGCCAGCAGCAGGGCCACCGGGCTTTCCGTAATCAGTGTCTGCGTCACCCCGCCGAAGATCCACTGACGCATCCGGGCATGACCCCAGGCGCCGCTGACGATGGCGCCGGCCTTCATTTCGGCGGCGCAGTCCAGCAGGCGACGGCCCGTCGAGCGGTCATCATGGGCGCGGGCCTCGGCCTCGGCCTTGACGCCATGACGCGTCAGCCAGGCGACGACGTCGGCGGTGCGCAGACGCGCGCCGTCCATGTCCTCGGGATCGCAGAGTTCCAGCACACGCACGCTTTCGGCCTCGCGCAGCATGGGGATGGCGGCGACGGCGGCCAGACGGCTTTCGCGACTGTCGGTCCAGGCCAGCAAGACCGGAGCCCCGACCACCGACCGCGCCGGATTCGGCGGCACGATCAGGATCGAGCGCCCCGCCCGCATGGCCAGATCAGCCGGATGCGGCGCCCGCCAGCCGCTGGCGTTGGCGGCGTCGCGCCCGACGATCAGCACGTCGGCGGAGCGGGCGTGCTTGATCAACAGGCTGGTCGGATCGCCTACGTCGGCGCGCCATTCGCACGACACGCCCGCGCGGGTGGCGATCTCACGGAAACGGGCCTCGGCTCCCTTCAGCGCCTTCTCGGCGCGTTCGTGCTGCTCGATCAGCACCTCGCCCAGCAGGATGCCCGCCCCATAGGCGTCAGCCACCGGCGTCTCGGGCGCACAGGCCGACACGCCGATCAGATGCGCCCCGTGCGCCTTGGCCAGGGCGGCGGCCTGCTCGATCCGCTGGATGTTGTCGGCTTCATCATCGACATAGACGATCAGGCTGGACCAAGTCATCGCGACTTCCTCTCGTTCCAGAGCGATAGAACGCCGTGGGCCGGGTTTGATCCTTGATCCCGATCAAATAACAGCGATCAGATCAACACGACCTTGCCGTTCTCGACCCGGTGCGGAACCCCGGTCCTGCGGAACAGGCTGGCGATTTCGGCGGCGGGATCGGCCGCGCCCTGATCCAGCATACGCTCGATGCTCTCCGCCAGAGACGGATCGCCCGAGACGCGGGTCAGCGCGTCCAGCCATTCAACACGGCTCAAGACCCCGTCTTCCCGGTTGGCCGCCAGCACCGGGCGCAGGAAGTCGAACCAGTCGCCTCCGTCGCGCCGCTTCTGCGCCCCTTCCGCCGCCATGGCGAAGACAGCCCCGCAGGCGTAGTAGGCTCGGTGCTCGCCCCGGTCGCCCGCCTCAGCCAAAGGTTTGCGACTCAGGTCGATGCAGTCGTTCACCTCGGTCTGCAGTTCCGCACGGTCGTCATATGCTGGGTCCAAGGCCTTCAGCGCCCTCACCGCCATCAGGTCGGCCCCGCCCTCGGTGATCCAGGCGTCGCGCGCGAATTCATAGCGAACCGCCTGCCCCAGCCAGAAGTGCGCGCTTTCGTGGCCGATGAACCAGCGCGAACGCTCCAGCACCTGCTGAGTGGGATTCAACACGCCGACGCCCTCGAAATTCATGACGATCAGGCCCGGCAGGACGCTGCCGCCCATGCTGGACAGGCGCTCGGTCGGGCCATTCCAGCTGACCATGACCGTTGACGTCTCGCTGCCGACGCCGGGCGCGCCAAGACGGCGCAGGTAGTAGTCCCCGACATGGGGGGCGAAGCTACGGATCTCTTCGCCGATCCAGGGCGGCAGGTTGGGGTCTATGACCGTGGTCAGACCCTCGCCGGGCGTCACCCGCGCCTGGCCCAGCAGGACGTAGGAGCGCTCGCCGGTCGTGGTCAGCTCGGCCTGACGCCTGCCGTTGAACAGCACCGGCCCGGCCGTATCACGCCAGGTGACGGTAGAGGCCCCACCTTCCAGATCAATGCCGTTCAGGTCGGCGGGCATGGCCTCGGCCGCCTCGACCGATGACAGGGCGAAGACGTCGAACTGACGCGTCGGCAGGGCGACCGCACCATCTGAGAAGGTCAGCGTGCCGTATTCCGCCTCCAGATAGACCGCCTTGGGCTTGATCGAGAAGCGGACGTGGCGGGGCACAGGGCCGCCGTCCAGACTTCGGATCACGTCATAGTGGCCGCGCCGCTCCATGACGACGCCGGGCGTCTCGACCGTCCACTGGGTCGGACGCCAGGGCTGACGCACGTCGGTCATCAGGGCAGAATCCATGAAGGCCCAGACCTGCGCGTCACGGTTGAAGACATAGTCCGCCGTCCAGCGCTCCCCGTCGCGCACGACCTCGACCACCGGCGCGGCGCGCACGTCCCAGGTTCCCGGCGGCAGGGGCGCGGCGGCGCAGGCGCCCAGCAAGGCCGTAGTCAGGACAGTCGAGGCGGCGAAGGCTTTCAGACGCAAGACGGGAAACTCCAGACTGTTCAGCTTGAGCATAGGCGACGCGGCGTCCGCGTCAGCTTACGGTTTGCTCACGATTGCGCCCGTGAAAGGGCGCGGCCCGCCGCCGCCAGTTCGCCGGCCATCACCGCCTTCAGCCGCTGCGGCGCCTCGATCGTCACCTGCTCGCCCCAGCTGAACAGGTGCCAGGCCAGTTCACGCATGCCCGAGGCGCGGAACCTCACCACCACCGATCCGTCCGGCTGATCCTCCAGCGTCTGCGTCGGGTGCCAGCGCCAGCCGCGCGCTTCAGTCGCGCCCTGGGGCGTGACGCGCAGGACCACGTCTTCGATCTCGTCCTGATAGATGCCGAAGGACTGGCTGGCGAAGGCGGCCAGGTCGAAGTCAGCCGGCGGCGTCGCCAACCCGTCGCCGGCCTCGACCGAGGTCATGCGATCAAGGCGAAAAGTCTGAATGCGTCCGCTCTCGCGATCAGCCGCCACCAAATAGTTGGCGCGGCCGAACATGACGCCGCACGGCGCCACGCTGCGGCTGCGGGCCTCGGCCCCCGGTCGCGAATAGATGAAGCTCAAGGGCCGGCCCGCCAGCACCGCCCCGCGAATCTCGGCCAGTACGGATTCGTCGGCCGAGGGTCGCGGCCCGGCCTGGACGGCGATGGTCTCGGCCCGCACCAGGGCCTCCAGATCGGGGGCCAGCCGGTTCAAGGTGGTCGAGCGCATCGCCGCCTTCACCTTTCGCTCCAGACCCTCCAGCGCCGCCGCCCGCCCCGCCTCGCC
>NZ_JACARP010000299.1:0-354 GCF_013386595.1 Brevundimonas sp. P7753
GTATTTCATCCGCGTCGCCGCCGCCGCCCGCACCGCCATCGGCGTGGCCGCCGGTCAGACCCTGGCCCAGGCGTCGCAAGCCGTGATCGACCGCATCGGCGGCCTGGGCGGCGACGGCGGCCTGATCGCCCTGGACCGCCAAGGCAACATCGCCGCCCCCTACAACAGCCAGGGCATGAAGCGCGCCTGGCTGACCACCGACGGCGAGGTCGGGGTTCAGGTCTTCGACCAGTAATTCTTCTCCGCTCATCCCCGCGGAGGCGGGGACCCAGTGCCTTGGCATCACATGCTGCGGCCTATTTGATCGCAGCTTCACCCACGCTCGGCGTGTGAGGTTCTTACTGGGTCCCCGCC
>NZ_JACARP010000005.1:0-54581 GCF_013386595.1 Brevundimonas sp. P7753
GCCCCGCATATGGCTGCTCTACGCCGTCCTCGCCGCCTTCCTGATCTTCGGCGGATACTGCGCTCACAGGGGCGCTGAGGGCATTCGCGACCGTCAGGCCGCCGACCAAGCCAAGGTCGAGGCGAAGGCCTCCAGCGCGCGGGAAACGGCCGCCACGACCCGCGCAACCGACACCACCATCATCAACGCCCGCGAGAAGGAACTCTCCGATGCGGTCTCTTCGCTTCCTGATGCTGCCCCTACGCATGCACACTTTTCTGAGGATCATCGACGCTCGTACCATTTATATCGACGTGCCCGATCACGATCCGGCACAGCCGTTTCTTGGATGGGACCACTATTGTCGCCTCGCCTGCGTCGACCAGGGCTTGCTCACAGAGCAAGAGGCGAAGACAGCTCATTTCCACTCGGCCGCGAGACCACCAAAACCCAAGGCTGTCTGGCGCAGCTAAGGAACCGTAGCCGCACCCCGCCGTTCCTTAATCGCAGTGCCGGCTGCTTGAGCGGTGGCCCGGCAATAAGCGCCGCTCTTCGTGGACCCCTTCACCTGCCCCCGGCCTCTCAGGCGGGGGCTTCTTTCTTAGGGGCAACCCACTTCCCCATCTCCATTCGCCAGCCTAGCGCCTTCAGCTCGTCACGGCGTCGATCGTTGAAAGTCCACCACTCCTCGTCGCGGTCGCTGAGCGTCTCCAGCTTCCGCCAATAGACCCGCGAATAATCGGCGAAGGTCACAAGCCCAGGGCAGCCGGGGAAGCGGCAAGGCGGCTTCTTGTTGATCAGGACATAGTCACCGCCCTTCGCCTCAATGATCCTCTTCAGGTCGACGTCGCCGTGGTGGCCAGGCGACACCTCGCAGGACCATCGGATCTTCGCGCTGTTCTCGAACAGGCGACCTACCGTCTCCCAGCCGCCCTTCGGGGCGGCTTTCTTGTTTCTGGCGTGCCGTTTCCGCTGCAACCGCCCTCGATCCCCGACTTAGCGACCGCCCGCCGTCGTCAGATGATGCAAGGCCACCGCGCTGGTCGTTGCGACATTCAGGGAATCAAATCCTCCCGACATACGGATCGCCACCGGCCGACAACGCGCAATGACCTCGGACGACAGGCCCGGCCCTTCCGATCCCAGCAGAATCGCCGTGCGCGGCGCGGGCTTCAGCTCGGACAGGGTATCGGTCGCCGACGGCGTCAGCGCCAGGACCTCGAATCCGCGCGCCTCCAGCGCATCGACCATCGCCGTCGCCGTCACGCCCTCAACAAAGGGCGTTCTCAGCGCCGCGCCGACCGAGACCCGGATCGCCTTGCGATAGAAGGGATCGCAGCAGGTCTCATCCAGCAGCAGCCCCGCCGCCCCGAACGCCGCCGCATTGCGGAACAGGCCGCCCATGTTGTCGTGATTACCGATGCCGCAGGTCCCGACCACCACGGCCCGCTCCGGCAGCCCGTCCAGGAACGCCCCGAGCGCGAGCGGGTCCGGCTTGCGGCCCAAAGCCAGAATCCCCCGGTGCAGGTGAAAGCCCGCGATCCCGTCCAGCACGTCCTGCGGCGCCGTATGGACCGGCACATGGTGCGGCAAACGCTCCAGCACATCGCGCAGCGCCTCCAGCCGCTTCTCCGCGATCAGCACCGCCACCGGGGCGCAGCGCGAAGCCGGCGAAGCCAGCACCCGCAGCACCACCTCCCCTTCCGCCACGAACAGGCCCTGACGCCCCGTCAGGTCGCGCTCCTTCACGTCGCGAAAGGCGGAAATACGGGGGTCGGCAGGATCGGAAACAGGGATCAAATTCATGCGGAGCCTTCTAGCGCACCCTGCCAGAAAGATTTCGGCGTTTTCTGCACTTTATCCGTTGCATGAATCAAAAAGGCGTTGCTATACAGCGGCCTCCCCCGAGGGGATGTTCCGCGGTAGCTCAGTGGTAGAGCAGCCGACTGTTAATCGGCTGGTCGTAGGTTCGAATCCTACCCGCGGAGCCACTCGGGGGCATTAAGCCCATGAAATTATTGCGCTTAATATTTGCCCCTGGTGGCTTCCCATCCAGCTTCCCATCCACCGACCACGCGATACGATTTTTCGCGTCTTCGTTCTGCATGGCTTTGCACCCCTTTTCAGCGATAGAGCTCAGCGGGCGACCTAGCGCCTGAACAAGCCCTCCAGCGAGGGCCGTCCATGGTGCCCAGGCAAGGCTCCTGCGGGTGATTCCAGCGGCTCGAACCGGGTGGGTTACCGAAGCAGTCGGCGTCGCCCGACATCGACATTTCAAACACGGAATCGATTAGTCGCAGCTGCGGTCGCGACGCCGATATCCATCCACACCTTTCGATCCTCCAGGCGCGTGAACAGAGCAGTTGGCGACGTGCTGACGGCGGCGGTCGGCTCAGCGTTCCGCCACATCCCCTGAGCCCGGATCGGACACGACGCCCTCCTCCAGCCCCAGCCAGTCCGCCATGCGGCCCAGCTCCGCCTCGAGGGCGTCCCGCGTATCGGGAGGCGCGTTCTCCTCCAGATGGACGGACCGGACCATCAAACGCCCGCGCTGGCGGTCTGCCTTAAGGTCCACGCGGGCGACGAGCCCTTCGTCCAGAAGAAAGGGCAGCACGTAATAGCCGTGCAGCCGTTTCTCCGCCGGCACGTAGATTTCGATCCGATACCGGAAACCGAACAGGCGCTCAGCGCGGTCCCGATGCCAGATCAGCGGATCGAAGGGAGCAAGAAGCGCTGAGGCCTCAATCTTGCGCGGCATACGTGCATCGCGATGAACCCAGGCGCGACGGCAACCCGGCGTCGAAACTGGAATCAGAACCCCTTCCTCGGCCAGCTCCATAGTCGCCCGCCGCGCCGCCTCCAGAGGCTGACGGAAATAGTCGCGCAGCTCGGCTTCGGTCGCGACGCCGTGCGCCCGCGCCGCCCGTTCGATCAAGCCGCGATGCGCCTCGGCGTCCGTAGGCGTCGATGCCGCCAGGACCGCCTCCGGCAGGACGCGTTCCACCAGGTCGTAAACGCGCTCGAAACTCCCTCGTCGCTCGGCGGTCGTGATGTGACCGGCCCAGAACAGCCACTCCAGCGTCCGTTTCGTATCGCTCCATTCCCACCAGCCGGGTCGCCCCTTGTGGGTTTCGAAATCCGAGGCCGCCATGGGGCCGTCGCTCTGGATGCGTTCCAGAAGCGCCATGGCCTCGGGCCGCCGTTCGCCGGCGTAGAGCTTCATCTGCCCCCAGCCGGTCTCGCCGCGGTCGGCCTGGGCCATGCGCCACCGCAGGAGCGGGTGCAGGTCGAACGGGATCAGGGACGCCTCATGCGCCCAGTATTCGAACAGTCGGCGCTGGCCAGGCGGCCCCCACGCAAGCCGGTCCAGGTCGGCGCGCTCATAGCCGCCCAGCCTCGAGAAGGCCGGCAGGTAGTGCGCGCGAGACAGCACGTTGACGCTGTCGATCTGATGCAGGTGCAGATGATCGATTGTGCGCCTGAGATGAAGAGACGATGGAGCCTCGGGCCGGCGGCCGCCGAATCCCTGGGCGGCCAGCGCCATCCGGCGCGCCTGCGGCAAGCTGATCGTCTCCATGCCCGCCTTCACCCAGCACATGTCCCTATCGAATAATGACCCGTGCCGCAAAGCAGGCAATGGCGAACAGCGCCAGAATCACCATGAAGCCGTGCGTCTCCCAGATGGTCCAGGGGAGAAGGTCGGAGAGGACTTCGTCGTCGGCCTCTGGATCACCGCCTACTCCCGCTGAGCCGCCCCTGCGTCTCGTGCCAATAGTCTCGCCCTTCTGGTCGAACTCTGACTTCACGTCACGGCTGATCGACCCGCCCAAGCGCAAGGGCCGACGAACGGCCTGGCCATAGACCCTGTCAGGACGACGCCAGCACCACGCCGACCAGAACCGCCGCCCAATGCACGCTGGCGGCCGCCACCACATGGCCATGCCAGACGGCCCGGAACCACCTGAGCTTCTTGCGGACGTAAAAGACCGCTCCGGACATGTAGAGGGCCCCGCCGACGGCCAGAAGCAGAAGGGCGATCCAGGAGCCGTGAGCGATCATCGGCTTGAAGGCGATCACGACCAACCAACTCAAGGCAATGTACAGGACGATCCAGAACCGGCGGCCGACGCCCGGCAGGAACAGCTTTCCCACGGCCCCGAGGATCGCAAGGCTCCACACCGCAGCCGTCATGCCCCACGCCCAGGCGCCGGTGAGATTGTGGGTGGTGAACGGCGTGTAAGAGCCGGCGATCATCAGGAAGATGCCCGCGTGATCGAGACGACGCAGAAGCGGGCGCCACCGGGGCGCTGCGAAATTATAGGCGGTTGAGAAGCCCAGCATCGCCAGCATGCCGACCGCATAGACGCAGACGGCCAGGACTAGCCCGAGGCTTCCCTTGGCCACAGACAGTCCCAGGAGGACGCCGCCGCCGAACAGGGCGAAGGCCAGACCGACGATATGCACCACCAAGTCCGCGCACCTGGCGCGCGACGTCGGATAGTGCCTCGGCGGAAGAGTCATCTGGGTCACGGCGTTCAGCCTATCATAAAATCCCACACGAGGGCGCTGGCGGCGTCCCGCCTGCCTACACGTCCAGCTCGAGAATCCGGACATGCTGCTGTCCGCAATGCATGTCGCAAAGTACCGGATGGAAGCGCGAGTGGCTAGAAACCGAAATCGATCTGATCGGCCGAAACATGTCGTTTACGGGGCCGGGGCCGACGCTCGCTCATGGCGGCGGACGACGGCGGAACCTCCTGAGATTGTCTCGACACTTCGGATAGGGGCCGATCAATTCCAGGACGGGCGGAGCGGGCGCTCTCGATCAACTTGGGCGCGCGCGGCGCCGTGAGGGACATCGGCCGCCTCGACTTTCGGGATTTGCGCGTCTCCTTCCAGGCCGTCAGTTCGCTCTCCCACCACCCGACCCGGTTCACCGATATCCGCACCGGTTCCGGGAAGTCGCCCAGCCGCTGAAGCCGCCAGGCCGTGGAGCGGCTCAGGCCCGTGACGTCCCGGACCTTGTTCCACGTCAGCAGCCGGTCCTCCGGTCCGCCGCTCTCCACCGGTTCCCGATCCTGCTCCCAAGTCACCGGCGTCGTCCTCTTGCGGCAGACGGCGCGCCTGTCCGGATGTCGGAAATCTGCGACCGGGCCCAGTCGCGCAGCAGGCCCCGCGGATAGTGAGGTTTGGACCGGACATGTCGGCAAGGCGGGCCGTCGTTGCCGGTGGACCACAGCCGCGCCAGGGTCGCCGGCTTCATCCGGATGCCGAACAGGCCGATGAAGGCTGAAGCCTCCGCTCGCGTCAGCAGGTCCTCGTCCCCATCCGTCGAAGGCGCTTCCCCTTCAATATCGCGATCCGGGATCATCGCCCCGTCTCCCTGGAGGCGCATTGGCGCGAACTGGTCAGTTGCCGCCCCGCGCTGAGAGCGAGGTAGCAGTCCACGACCGTGGCCACATAGGCGCGGGTCTCGGCGATATCGGGCACGCGCCCCAGACGGGCGACACGGCCGGGGCCTGCGTTATAGGCTGCCAGCGCCAGGCGAAGGTCCCCGAACCTGAGGATCTGCCGCGCCAGGTAATCGGCGCCGCCCATAAGGTTTTCAATGGGATCAAAGCGATCCTTGACGCCCAACTCGAGGGCCGTAGCCGGCATGAGCTGGGTCAGACCGCCGGCCCCGGCCGGAGATCGGGCGTCCGGACGATAGGCGCTCTCGGTCAGGACCAGGGCATGCAGCAGCTTAGGGTCCAGGCCATGGCCGGCCGCCGCTGCGGCCACAGCCTCGCCGAACGGCTGGCTCAGCGGCCCCAGGCGCGGTTCATCTCCGCCGTCCGACACGCCCTCCTCTACAGCAGCCGCTCGCCCGAACAGATCGCCTCCGGCGCGCGACCAGTCGACCGTCTGGGCCGAGCTCACGCCCGGCCACGCCGCCAGAAGCGCCGCCGTCAAAAACAGTCTCACCATGTCAGAACCTCCCGATAGACTCCCCTCGCCTCGTCCCTGAGGACAGGGCCGAAATAGCGGCTGTCGAAGCTCCCCGGCGTGTCGCCGAGCAGGAAGAGCTCGTCGTCCGCGAGGAGGCGGCACTGGTTCCAGGTCGGGAGGGCGACCCCCTCGCCGTCCCTTGCGACCCTCAAGACCCGCCGCCCGGGCGTGCGGACGACGCGGCTGTCAGCACAGACCCTGTCGCCGCCGACGGCCGCGACGCGCTTGACCAGAAGGACCTCGGACGGCATGCCCAGTCGCGCGAGATAGCGTCGAACCCGTTCGGGCTGGGCGATCGCCACGATCGACCCGCGTCCGACATCCCCCCTCGAGCGGAGATAGAGGCCGCGCGGAAGGCTTGGGCTCTCATTGACCAGGGCCAGGGTCGGCCTGTCGGCTGCGACCAAGGCCCCCGCAGCCAGACCGATCCCTGCTGCAGTCAGGCTCCAGCGCCGCCAAAGGGTCCGGTGCGGGGTCATGGCTGATAGGGCTCCAGCACCAGGTCGCGCGTGATCATTACCTGCACCGGGGCGCCCGACCGCAGCCGGATCGAGGGGCGCACCTCGAGTTCGCGATCCACCAGACGACCGCCCACCTGAGCGCCCTCTATGGCGGCGGCGTCGCCGGCGTCCCCGCGCCAGCCGCCCGAACCCCGGTCGCCGCCGTCCCGGGCCATCTGCCCGAGCGTCGTGATGGCTCCGGCGAAAAGCGTCCCGACCAGAAGGGGAAACAGCCGGCGATCCACCTGACCGCGCACGCCCACGGCCCCTTGCGCGTCCACGCCGGGCTCTCCGTCCAGCATCAGGCTCTTGCCGTTGGGCAGGATCAACCGATCCCAGACCAGGAAAGCCCGCCGGTCGCCATAGGCGCTCTCCCCCTCATGGCGGCCGATCAGCCGCGTGCCCTGGGGGATGAGGAGGTGCCGTCCGCTCACCGTGTCGAAGACGTTCTGGGTGGTCATGGCCACCACGGGCCCCGCACGCGCCGTGTCCACGCCGGTCAGCAGGGCCGCCGGCACGACTGCGCCCGCCTTGAGTTCGAAGGGCGACAGGGGCGCAGCCAGGACATTGGGGTTGTAGGCCGAACCACGGCTTCCGTTCGCCAGACCGCCCCGGTCTCCCCCGGATTCCGGCCGTTCCAGCGCCCCCTCGACCGACGTCCGCCCGCCGACACTCCCTTCAAAGAAGAGGCCAGAGCGCGCCGCTTGCGCCGCACCGTTGTCGGGCGTCCTCGGCGTCGAGGCCGAACGATAGGCCGGCTGAGGGTAGGAAGCCGCAGACGGCGCCGGGCCCTTAACCTCAGCGCCGACCGCCGCAGCGCCGCGCGGCGGCGGCAAGCGATCATAGCTGGCCGGCTGGCGCGTGACGGCCTCGGCCGGCCGCACCACCCCGGCGGCAGCGTCCGGTCGATCCTCCCCGGCGCGTGCCTGGGCGTTGGCCCGCAACTCCGGCTGAACCACGAAGGCCCATGCGAGCGATCCCGCCACCAGGACCCCGCCGCCCAGAACCATGACATGGACGACCGACTTGCGCAGTCGGACGACCGGCGGCCGCAGCGCGCGCAGAGACAGGTGGACCGGTTCCTTGGGAAGCGGCGAACCGGGACCTTGAGGCGCCGTCATAGCCCGGCTCCCAGACGACGGATCCGCACCACCTGCGGACGACGATCCCCCAGGCGCAGTTCGGCCCGATCGAACAGGCGATCGACCACGAAGAGCCCGCCTTGCTGGCGGTAGTTGACCATCTGGGCCTCGCCGTCCGGCGCGACCACGAAGAGGACCGGCGCCTCGTCGACCTGCAGGTCTGTGGAGAAGGCGATGAAGGTGCGCCGGCCATCGTTGAAGACAGAGGTCGGCGTCCAGCGCGCCCGCCGCCCCAAGGGCTCGATGCGGTAGCGTGCGTCGAGCGGCCCCTGAGGCGTCGCGACCGGATCAACCCGGGCCGGCGTCTCAGGCTCCGCCACCTTTCCGGCCTGTCCCGCGTCATCCCAGGCCACGGCGGCGTTGAAGGCGTCAGCCGCCCCGCTCTTGAGGTCCAGCAGATAGACCCGTCGATCCGTGGTCAGGACGAGATTGGTCTCCAGCCCCCGCTCCAGCGGCTTCAGCAGGACATGGGTCCGGCGCGCCGCTCCCGTGCCCGACGCCACCTCGCCGATCTGCCAGCGCACCGTGTCCCCGGCGGCTTTGGAGACGAGGGTCTCGCCCTCCCCCAGCGTCAGGGTGGTGACCCGCAAAGGTGCGGTCCAGATTTCGAACACCCGCCCCGGAGACCAGGCGAAGACCTGGACCCCGCCGACAAAGCCGTCCGCCCGCGACGGCGCCCGCGCCGCCTGGTTGGCCCGGGCGATGGCCGCACGACCCGTCGGTCCGGTCGTCGCCTCGACCTCGACCGTCGGCCTGCCGCTCACGACGGCCAGATACGGAACGGCCGTCTCGCTCTCCGCCGGCAGGGCCAGGACTTCAACGGCAGGGCTGTCCTCCGCCTCCGTCTCAGCCGCAGGCGCGATCGCCAGAACCTCGTCGCTGGCCTGCAGGGCGGCGCAGCCGGACAGGAGCAGGCCCGCCCCGGCCAGGGGCAGCGTCGATCTCAGGAAGCGTCGGGGGTCCATGATACGTCCTCGATCTTCAATCCCAGGGGGTTCTTCATCAGCTCGGCCTCGGTGCGAGGCGGCTGCAGGCCGGTCGTGATCAGGGCCCGCCAGCGTTCGCTCCCGGCCTGCTGGCCGTTGACGTAGCGGGTTTCACGCCATTGCAGGTCGTAGGTTCGCTCGGTGCGGCGCACGACGTTGAGCACCTCGACATTGACCGCCTCGCGCCCGGCGTCGGCGAAGGGGTCGTGGGTCTGGGCCCAAGCGTTGAGGAAGGCGGCGGCGCGCGGCGTCATCAGGTCGTAGGCCCGCAGCCAGTTCTGACGGATGACGATGGGATCGATGCTCTTGGAGCGAACGTCGCGAATCCAGCCGCCCAGCGCATGGCCGACCTGGGCCTCGCTGGGCTCATAACGGCCGCCGATGGCGGTGATCTTTTGGGTCTCGCCCCAGTCCGACACCTCCACCACGAAGGGCATGACCACGGCCCGCTCAGCCTGGGCCCACCAGCCCGCGCCGAGGAATGCGGCCAAGACCAGGTTGGCCAGGGCCATGCGGCGCCAGTTGCGGGCATGGGCCAGGGACAGGCCCATGCGGTCGTCCCAGACCTGGCCGGCCCTCTGATAGGGGGTTGAGTCCGGGGCGGCGCTCAGCGCCCGCCGGGGGCGGAAGAAGGGATGCATGATTTCAGGGCTCCTCGGTCTTGAGGGAGGGCGACAGGACGCCGCTGGTCTCGCCGGACGGCATCAGGCCGCGGCCGGCGTTGGCGACGAAGAAGGCCTGCAGCGCCGCGGATCGGCCCGTAGCCCTGCCCCGCGCCGGGACGTCGCCGCCCGCCGCCGCGCGGTGGAAATCCCTGCGCGCCGCCTCAGCCTCCCGGGCGATGGTTTCGGGCTTGCGGCCAGGGCCTGGCCCGTCCGTAGTGCCTGGAATGCCGCCGGCCATGTCCTTCCCGGACTTAGACCCCGGTCCCGGCTCCGCCGCCGACGAAGGTTCCCCTTGTGGGCCGGCGTCCGGAGACCAGGCCCGCTGGGCCTCGCTAACGCCGGCGCCTCCAGGCGAGGATCTCGGACCCGACGGCGACGGGTTGTCATTTGAGGCGCGCGCTAGCCCCCCGGGCCTGGGCGAGGCCGACAAAGACGGGGGCGGTGAAGGCGACGGCGACGGCGAAGACGGGGACGAAGGCGAGCCCGAACCCGACGGCGGCGTCGACCGCCCGCCCCCCGCGCCTGAGGCCGCTCTCGCCGGCCCAGCCAGGCGCGCGGCGGCGCCGCCTGCCCCGACCAGACCGGCGCCGACCAGGAGCCCTGCGCCGCCGACCGCCAGCCCGCCTGTCACGAGCGCGCCTGCGCCTAGGGCCGGCCCCCCGGTGACCAGGGCCGATGCCAGATTGGGAATGAAGACGGCCAGCATGGCCAGGAGGATGGCGGCGACCAGAATGGTCAGGGCTTCATAGATGTCGGGATTGGCCGAAGGCTGGAGCTGGTCGAAGACGCTCCTCGCCCCCGAGACGACAATGGCCAGGGCCAGGACCTTGAGGCCGGCCGCGACGACATAACCCAGAGGTCGTTCAGCCAGGAAGGCGGACTTGCTCCATATGCCGAAGGGCAGAAGGATGAAGCCGCCCAGGGTCACGATCTTGAACTCGACCAGGGAGACGATGATCTGCAGGGCCAGGACGGCGAAGGCCAGCATGATCCCGATCATGGCTAGGCCGAGGATCAGGGCGTCGGTCAGGTTGCCGGCGACATCCAGCGGGTTCTCGACCGGGGCCGGGGTGTCCCCCAGAGCCTTCACGATCCGCCAACCTTCGGCGAGGATGGCGCCAGGATTGAGGAAGTCGGCACGGCTGAGACCACCGCCGCCTGCCGTCAGGCCCAACTCCAGAAAGCCGGCGTAGATCGTCTCGGACAGGGCCTGCCAGTCATTGATCAGCCAGGCGAAGGCGCCGATCAGCACGACCTTGCCGAAGCCGGACGCCAGAACCTCGCGGTTGGACGACAGGGCCCACTGGATTCCGGTCAGGGCGACGACCAGGACGATCATCAGCCCGAAGATCCCATTGACCGGTCCCTGCAGGGCGGAAAAGCCCGCCGAGATGGTGTTGGAAAAGACCGCCATCAGCTCGTTGGGAGTCTCCACGCCTACTGCGATCGCCATCGTCCTTCTCCTTAGTTCCGCGCGTTCGACAGCGGGTCGAAGGCGGGCGGGTTGGGGTCCGCGACAGGCCGCGCCCAGGCCCGGCGACGCGCCTCGGCCCCCGCCGTCCGTTCCGCCGCGTCGCGCGCCGCCCCTTCGGACATCAGCCTGGCCTGGGCGAGCATCAGCACCCTCAAGGCGGCCAGGTCCTCGGCCAGGACCGCCAGCATCTGGTTGGAAGACTGGACCGCCGCCGTCTGGCCCGAGGCCGACTGGCTGGCGTTCAGGGCGCCGGCAAGCCTCTGTCCCCGCCCCTGCCCCAGCCGCTCCAGTTCGGCGGCGGTGCGGGCCAGGTCCCCGGCCGTGCGCCGGGCATTGGCGACGCGTCCGCGTCCCTGTTCCAGCATGTCCAGGGCGTCCGCGCCCGACAGGTCGTCGGGATAAAGATCCGCGAACTGTCGCTCCAGCCCGTCGACCGAGGCCGCCAGCCCGCGCGCCGACCGGGCCAGTTCGGCCATGTCCTGCAGGGCCTGGCTGTTCTGGGCCAGATGGCTGTAGGGCGAGGCCGCCAGGCTACGGGCCTCATTGGCCAGGCTTTCGAGCTGACGCGCCGCCTGGAGCGCGTTCTCCATGTGATTGCGCGGGTCGAACACGACCTGTTGGGCCTGTACGCCGTCAGCGGCCATAAGGGCCGTGACGGCGACGATGACCGCAGCCGACCTATTCGGCCGCCAGCGGCGGGGCGAAGGTGTCGAAAACGGAATCCACATCTCGCACTCCCTTGGCTTTGAGGAATTCACGAGCGAAGCCGGCCTCGCCGGATCGCGAAAGCACGGCGTCGATGAGGGCTTGGTCCTCGGGTGATCCTGCCCCGCAAAGGGCCAGGGCCACGCCCGACAGCCGCAGGTCGAACAGCCGTCGTCCCTGGGGCTGACGCCAGTAGTAGGCGCGCTTGGGCGCGGCGAAGGCGATCAGCTCCAACTGCCGCCGGTTCAGGCCGAAGCCGCGGTAGAGCTCCGCCGACAACGGCTCGAGCGCCCGGGGATTGGGCAGGAAGACCTGGGTCGGGCAGGATTCGATCAGGGTGGCCGCAATCGGCGAGGCCGCCACATCGTCCAGACTCTGCGTGGCGAAGACCACGGCGACCCGCTTCTTGCGCAGGGTCTTCAGCCATTCCCGGATCTTGGCCGCGAACGCCGTCTCGCCGAGAAACAACCAGGCCTCGTCCAGCACCAGCAGGGTCGGTCGGCCGTCGAAACTCTGTTCAAGATGATGGAACAGAGCCGAGAGCACAGGCGCGACCGCCGATGGCGTCGCCATCAGGCTCTCGAGCTCGAAGGTGTCGAAACGGCTCGTAGCCACCGCCTCGCCGGCCCCATCCAGCAGCGGCCCGTGCGGCCCCTTCAGGGTCAGGGCCTCCAGGCCCGCCGCCACGGCCTTGTCCTGGACCAGGGCGCAGAAGACGGTCAGCGTCCTCTGCTCAAGCGGCGCCTCGCCGAGCGCCGCCAGCGCCGCCCAGATCTCCTCGCGGACCGCCGGCGTCGGCTCGAGCCCGGCCTGACGCACGGTCTCGGCGATCCATTCGGCGGCCCAGGCCCGTTCGTCGTCCAGGTCGATCCCGGCCAGGGGCTGGAGCGAGAAGGCCGCGCCCCGCTCCAGGGCCCGCCAGCAGCCGCCGGCCGCAAGCGTCGCCGCCCGCGCCGACCGACCCTTGTCGAAGAAGACCACCCGCGCCCCTGGATAGCGGAACCACTGCAGGGCCAGGAAGGACAGCAGCGCGCTCTTGCCCGACCCGGTCGGCCCCACGACCATGGCGTGGCCGACGTCGCCGACATGGAGCACCAGACGAAAGGGCGTGGAGCCCGTGGTCCGAGCGACCGCAAGAGGCGGCCCGTCCAGGCAGGCGTCGCCAGACGGTCCGGCCCAGACCGCCGAAACCGGCAGGAGGTCGGCCAGGTTGAGCGTCGAGACCAGAGGCCTGCGCACATCGGCGTAGGGTTCGCCCGGCAGGGAGCCGAGCCAGGCTTCCACGGCGTTCAGGTCCTCGATCCTCGCCGTCAGTCCCTGGGCGTTGAGCGCCGCCTCGACAGCGCGCGCCTTGGCAGAGGCCCCTTCCTCGCTCTCATCCAGCACGGTAACCGTCAGGGTCAGATAGCCGAAGGAACAGGTCTCGGCCCCGAGCATCTCCAGGGCCCCGTCGCATTCCTCCGTCTTGGAGGCGGCGTCGGTGTCGATCAGGGGCTGTTCCTCCTTGGTGATCGCCTCCCTGAGCAGGGCGCCGACCCCCTTGCGCTTGGCGAACCAGCGTTTGCGCAGCTTGATGATCTCCCGCTCAGCCTCCGCCTTGTCGAGACCGATCCAGCGGGCGGTCCAGCGATAGGCGAAAGGCAGGGCGCCCAGCCCGTCCAGCAGGCCGGGCCGGGTCGCCGAGGGCAGGCCGCGCACCGACACCGTCCGAAGCCATTGATCGCCTAACCGGGGCGCCGTCCCGCCCGTCAGGCCGGCGTCCGCCAGCGAGACGTCGAGAAAGACGGGCGTCTCCGGCGGCCGCACCGGATGGGGTCGGGGCGAGACGCAGGCGTGCAGCCAGGTCAGCAGGGCCGCGTCCTCCAGAGGCGCGATCTCCGGCAAGGCGTCGGCCAGGAGGTCGAAGGTCGCAGTCGCCTCGCGGCGGAAGGTCGCCAGGGTCTGACGCCAGTCCTGTCCGGCCCTAGCCAAGCCGTCAAACAGCCAGAGCTCCAGCCGACGCGTCTCGTCGGCGGGCGGCAGCCAGGTCAGGGCCAGCCGGTAGTCCGTTTCGAAGGCCGGGTCGGCGTGTTCAAAATGATCGCGCCGTTCCGCGTCGACCAGCCAGGCGGCTTCCACGTCGAAGCCGCTCTCGGGATAGGGCGTCGCCGCACGCCGACGCGCCTCCACATGCAGGCACCAGCCGGTCCCGAGGCGTTTCAGGGCGTTGTTCAACCGGGCCCGGACCGCCATCAACTCCTCTTCGGTCGAGGATTCGAGGTCCGGGCCCCGGAAAGAGAAGGCCGTGGTGAAGGAGCCGTCCTTGTTCAGAACCACGCCCGGCGAGACCAGGGCCGCCCAGGGCAGATGATCCGCCAGACTGGCGGGACGACGGCGGTGTTCGTCGAGGAAGCGCATGGCGGCCTCAAGCGTCCAGGTGCCCGGGCAGGGCCAAATGCCGCCGCAGGACGTCGAAGAAGCGCCGGTCCGCCCGCGCCGCCCACAGGCCCACGGCATGGGCGACGGCCCACCACAGCAGGCCCAGCCACCAGATGCGCAGCGCCAGTCCCAGCACCATGGCGGTCGTCCCCATGAGGACGGCGTAGTCGCGCGGCATGCCGACCATCAGCACGGGTTCGAACAGGGCCTGGGCGACCGGCAGGTCCCAGCCTTCGGGATGGAGGGTGTCGAGGGCGCGGGCCATCAGGCGATCTCCACCCCGCCGGCGAAGCCGAAGAAGTCGAGGAAGAAGGTCGATGCGGCGAAGGCGATGGTCAGGCCGAACAGGATGCCCAAGGCCCTTCTCATGGAGGAACCGCTCTCGCTCATGGCCACCCCGGCCCCGAAAAGGACCACGGCGATCACGGCGGCGGCCTGAACGACCGGCCCCGTGATCGACTGCACCACCTGCTGGATCGGCCCTTCCCAGGGCATGCCCGACCCACCCGCTACGGCCGTACCCGCCGCCAGAAGTCCGCTTGCCAATGCCGCGCCGAACAGGCGTCGTCCTACGCTCCGCTTCATGATCGCCTCCCAGAGTTCAGCGCGTTTCAGCGCCTTGCGACTCATTGCAAGCAAAACAATCCACAGACTGTCAAGAATAATAATCAATAATTTCCGTAAGTTAAAATGACTTTCGGAACAAGTCTCTCACGAGTTTCAGCCGCATCGGCGCGCGCCTTCGCCGGACTACCCGGTCCAAATCGTCGACCGACCCGGAGCCTCCACCGGAAAGCCGCCTGCTGTCAGGCCTCCGGCTGAAAAGCCCTCCCGACCGACGTGCCTGTCTCACCCCTGCCGCCGACCTCCCGGCCAAGCCTGCTTGCAGACGGCTTCTCATCTCGCCAGAGTTTCGCCGCAATCTATGTGGTAGCCGCGAGGCTCCACAGACTCCTGCAGGCGCCCCATGGACCACAAAATTGACGGCCAGACGCTTTCGCGATCCGACCTCGTCGCCCTGCTCAAGTCGGCCGCCGGCGCCGATCTCGTGCTGGAGACCTGCGCCCTCGACGAGGCCGACCTGTCCAATCTCGACCTGAACGGCCTTCGGTTCGAGCGCTGCAGCTTCAAGGGGACGGACTTCACCGGGGCCCAGTTGGAGCAAGCCCGCTTCTCCGGCTGTCGCGGCGCCATGGCCAACTTCACCGCAACCCGGCTGGACGCCTCGACCTGGCGTTCCAGCGATCTCAACAACGCCCGCTTCACCGGCGCGAGCCTCTCGGAGGCGGTCTTCACAGGCTGCAAGCTGACCGGCGCCGACTTCTCCCGGTCGCGACACGTCGGCGCCCGCTTCGTCGAAACCACTCTGACCTCCGCCCGCCTGCCCAGCTTCTCCTTCAGGAAACAGACGCTGGAGACGCTGGACTTCAGCCATGCCGACCTGGCCGGAAGCGATTTCCGCGACGCCGTCCTGGACAACTGCAGTCTGCGCGAGAGCCACCTGGTCGATGCCCGGTTCGACAACGCCGACCTAAGGGGCGCGGACCTCGGCGGCCTGCGCCTGAACGACGCCCGGCTCTTCAAGGGCGCGACCATCTCTCGCGCCCAGGCCGGCGCCCTGCTGGCCGAACTGGGCCTCAAGGTCATCTAGTCCCCAGGCCGGACGCAGCTGTTGAGAACCGGACGCCACACATCGACACAGCCAGCGAACCGCCTTCTACCCGCCCCATGAAACGACTGACGCCGATCGAACACGCCAGGGCCAAGGGCAAGACCGTCACCATGAGCATGCCGGATCGCGGGCCGGAGGTACGCGCCCGGATCATCGCTTGGCTGGAGAAGCGCCCCGGCGATAGATGGTTCTATGTCCAGGGTGACAACTACGCTTTCGAGACCGCCGCTGACGCCGCAGCGTTCAAGCAGTGGCTGATGGACGCCCTAGCGGCCTGAAAAGATCCGCCCGCCCTCGCAAGCGCCGGTGGCGGCGTCCTCAGGTTGCGGGATTAAAGCCGCCCGTCGATTTCGTCTCGATAACGCTAGTCGACAGCCCGTTCTGAGCGGCTGCCAGCAAGCCGAGAAACGCCTCTGCCAGACGTGAGGGTTTGACGCTGTTGGAAACCACGAAGGCGTATTCGTGAAGGATGGGCGGGCTGAAGCGCCGCAGCACCGTCTGGCCGCGCACATAGGCCTGGGCCAGACGTTCGTTGACGATGGCCACGCCGACGCCGCGAGCGGCCAAGGCGCAGGACGAGGCCACTGTATGGGTTTCCACCCGAACGCGGGGGACGACGCCCGCCTCAGCAAAGGCGGCCTCGACCTGGGAGCGGAAGCGCCGCCCCTGCCCCAGCAGGACCAGAGGCGTGTTCTTCAGATCCAGCGCCGAGATTTCCGGCAGAGCCGCCAGCGGATGATCGCAAGGCAAGACGCAAGCCGTTTCGCTGACCAAAACCGTGCGAGCATCGAGATCGTCGCGATTCAACGGCAGCTTGACGAACCCGGCATCGACGGCGCGCGAAGCGATCATGTTCTTTGCGGCCTCGATGCCGTGAGAATCGATCGACAGGTGAACGCGCGGGTACTCATCCAGGAAGGCCGTAATGACGTCGGGCAGGACCGCCTCGAGGAAGCTGGGCGGCGCCACCAGACGCAGATGGCCGACACGAAAGTCGGAAATGTCGCGGGCCATGTCCTGAACCCGGTCGACATTGTCCAGCGCCCGTTCGACCTCTTCGTAGAGCATCACCCCGTCGGCGGTCGGGACTAGACGGCCTCGGTCACGATGAAACAGCTCGAACCCCAGGTCCTGCTCCAGTTGAGCCAGCAGGCGGCTGGCGGCCGGCTGGGTCAGGCCCAGGGTCCGGGCGGCCGCCGTGACCGATCCCTGTTGCAAGATGGCCCGGAAGGCCCGCATGGCGCGCAGCCGGATAGGACGCCGGGCGCCGGCCGAGACCAGCGCCATCAGTTACGTCCTCCGCGCCGGAACGATGGGCAGGACCAGGCGCGACCGATCGGGCCCCGTGTGGATGCGGTTGATCGCGACCACAGCCCCCGTGACCTCGCCCGCTGGGGCGCCCGTGCCGGGATTGACGTCGAAATGCGGGAAGTTGCTGCTCGCCACGTCCAGGCGGATGCGATGCCCGGCCGCAAACAGGTTGCTGGTGGGGAAGGCCTGGATCTCGACGTCATACACTTCACCCGGAGCCAACGGGCGCGGCGCCGCGAAGGAGTCACGGAACCGTAGGCGCAGCACGCCGTGGGTCAAGTTCAAGGCGTAGCCCTCGGGATAGTCATCGCCAGGCGGATAGACATCGATCAGCTTGATCATCAGGTCCGTGTCCAGAGCCGAAGACGACACCGCCAATCGCGCCGTGATCGGCCCCGTCACCTCGACCGCCTGTTCCAGCGGCTCGGTCTGGAACACCAGAACGTCGTCGCGGTCAGCGAAGGCGCGGCCGATGACCGTCGCGCCGAACAGGCCCGGCGCCTCGCGCTGGTCAAAGCCTCCGGCCTCCATGACCGGCGCGCCCGAGGCGATGGCCCCGCCCGCAGTCGGCACGGGACAGACGGGATCGTGACGCCAGACGCGCGCGCCCGGTTTGGCCGGGTTGGGCGAAAGACCGCCGTCGGCGTGCAGGTGGAAGTCGGCGAAGACCGTGCCCGGCAGGGGCCAGTCGGCCTCGGCCCGCCAGCAGCCGCCGTGATCCAGCCGCCCCTCGGCCGTGCGTCGTCCGCTGCCGCCGCCCATGACGAACAGACTGACTGGCGACGCCAGATAGTCGGGCGCTTCCTGCCCCCTGAGACAGCGGTCGAACCAGGCGCGGCGCAGGGCCAGATAGTCGGGCGCCAGAAAGCCGTCCAGGGTCGCGGAGGCGCCGAAGTCCACGTCTCCGGCATAGGCGACCGAGCGCTGACCATGCGTCCACGGCCCCATGACCAGCTTGACCGGCCCGGCCTTGCCGCGACTGAAGCGGGCGTAGTTGTCCGTCGCCGACAGGGCGTAGGGATCATACCAGCTGCTCATGAAGACCATGGGCGCGTCAGTGAACGCATCCTCATGACAGGCGGCGCAAAAGTCGGGCGCGCGCCAGAAGTCGTCAAAGGTCTCGCGCCGCCACATGTCCTGGATGAAGGCGTCGTACTCCGGCGCCGCAGCCAGCGGCGACCGGCCCGGTCGCCACGGATTGACCGCCATCCAGTCGCGCACGTCCTCGGCGTCGAGGGCGGCCAGACGCGCCGGGTCCTCCTGGCTGAGCGGCGACAGGCGGGCGTGCTTCATCGCCCAGGTCAGCTGCTTCAGCTCGAAGGCCCCGCCCTGCCGCACCCCGCTGTGGAAGGCGCTTGAGAAACCGCCAGAGTCCATGAACATGGCCTTCAGACCCGGCGGGTTCAGACAGGCGGCGGCGGCCTGAACGTGGGCGCCGTAGGACAGGCCGAGCGTCCCGACCCGGCCGTCGCACCAGTCCTGCTGCACCAGCCAGGCCATGGCGTCGAAGCCGTCCTCGGCCTCGTTGGCGTATTTGGTGAAGACGCCCTCGGAGCCGTAGCGCCCCCGGCAATCGACCAGGACATAGGCGTAGCCGCCCCGCGCGAACTCGGCGGCGATCTCGGGCTTGGAGCGCGGCGTCGGATCGGCGGCGGAGCGGTCGGCGTGATTCGTCCCTCGCCGGTCATAGGGGGTGCGTTCCAACAGGGCCGGCAGACGCCCCTCCGCGCCCTCCGGCAGATAGACATCGGCGGCCAGACAGACGCCGTCACGCATCGGGATCATGACGTCGCGCATGACGCGGACGCCGGACAGAGGCGGCAGATCGATCATCGGACGGCAGGCTCGGTTAGAAAGGGCGCGCTGGCGGCCGCAGGCGGCGACGGCAGGTGATAGGCGGCGGGCGCGCCCGGTCCGACCGGTAGCTGGAAGCCGACCCAGGCCAGGATCAGCATCATCCCCGCAGCGCCGAAGGCCGCGCTGTAGGGCAGCATGAGGGCGATCATCGACCCGACGCCGAACCTGGGCTTCCATTGCTGGCACATGATCAGCACCAGCGGGAAGTTGCTGGCCAACGGCGTGACGATATTGAACATGGAATCGCCCATCCGGTAGGAGGCCGTGGTCATCTCTGGCGAGACGCCCAGCAGCATCAGCATGGGCACCACGACCGGCGCCATGGCGCTCCATTTGGCCGAGGCAGACCCGATGACTAGGTCCAGCACCGACGACATCATCAGCAGGCCGACCAGCAGCAAGGGCAAAGGCAGGGTCAGCTCCTTCAGCCCCTCGGCGCCCTTGACCGCCAGCACCGGACCGAGGTTGGACCAGCTGAACATGGCCACGAAGTGGGCGGCGAAGAAGGCCAGAACGATGTAGGGGGCCATCCCCTTCAGCCCTTCCGCCATCATCTTCACCAGGTCGTGGTGCGAACGGATCGTCCCGGCCGCCGCCCCATAGGCCCAGCCGGTCGAGACGAACAGCAGCATGAAGGCGGCGATCAGGGCGCCGTAGAAGGGCGCCAGCCGACGCGGCCCCACGGCGTCATGATCGACCAGAGGACTGAACCCTGGCCAGAGGGTCAGGGCGGCGAACAGACCGACGACCAGGAAGGCGGCGACGCCGGCGCGACGCAGTCCCCGCTTCTGATCCGGACCCAACACGCCGAGCCCTGCGGCCTCGGCTTCGCCCGCCGTATTGTCGCCGGCCCACGGCCCCAGACGCGGCTCGACCACGCGGTCGGTCAGGAACCAGGCGATGGGGGTGAAGACCACGCCGATGGCCAGGGTGAACCACCAGTTGCCCAGAGGATTGACGGTGAAGCTCGGGTCCAGAAGCTGCGCCGCCGGGGCGGTGATGCCCAGCATCAGCAGGTCAAACTGACCCGGCAGGATATTGCCTGCAAAGGCGCCCGATATGCCCGCATAGGCGATGGCCACGCCCGCCAGCGGATGTCGCCCGGCCTTGGCGTAAACCAGGGCCGCCAGCGGGATCAGCACGACATAGGCCGCATCCGAGGCATGGTGCGAGAACAGGCCGATGACGAAGATGGCGGGCGAGAGGAAGCGGGTGTGAAGCCGCCTCACCCCGCCGCCCAGCAGGGCCGCGAACAGGCCCGACCGTTCCGCCACCGCCGCGCCCAACATGACCACCAGCACCAGCCCCAGCGGCGGGAAGCTGGTCAGGGTCTTGGGCATGTCGACCAGAAGCCGGGCGACGTTGGCCTCGGACAACAGACTCTGGGCCTGAAGCCGCTCGCCCGTCACCGGATTTATCGCGCTCCACTGGGTCCAGTCGGCGACCACCGAGGCGGCGACCAGCACGCCAATACAGAACAGCAGGATGAAGACCGGATCCGGCAGGGCGTTGCCCATCGCCTCGATGCGGTCGAGCCAGCCCCGTTTCCGCCAGCCCGTGTCGGCCGGCGGGGCCTCGGTGTCCGTCATGAGAAACGCCTGATCCTAGAACTGGAAGCCCAGGCGAACGTAGGCGCTGCGGCCCCGCACGTCATAGGTGTACATGTCGAAGTTGATCGGGGCGTTGGCGTAGGAGGCTGGCGGCATCACGTCGAAGACGTTGTTGATCCCGACCGTCAGGGTCGTGTCATAACGATCGAAACGATAGCCGGCCTCGAGGTCCTGATAGAAGACGGCGTCGGTTTTGGCGTCCTTGACCGTGTTCACGACGTCGGTGCTTTCGCCGATATAGCGGCCGCGCCACATGGCGTTCATCGGACCGTCGCTCCAGCGCAGCGAGGTCTGGCCCTTCCAGTGCGGATAGGTCGAACGCGAACGGTCCCCCTTGCCGGCACGGTCGTCAACGATGGCCGGGCCGCCCGCCGGATCGGGGCTAACGGTCGAGAACTCGCTGAGGTAGGAGACGTCGATCATGGCCGCGAAACGGCCGATCGAGGTATTGAACTCATAGCGCGCCGTGGCGTCGACGCCCGAGGTGCGGATCTCGTTCAGGTTTTGCGCGCCCTGCACCAGGTTCAGCACCGCGCCGGTCGAGGCGTCGCGCGTGATCAGGTCGCAATAGACCCCGCCGCGCACGGCGCACAGGCTCATGATCTGGGCCGGCGACTGGGAGGCGATCGCGTCCTTGATCTTGATGTCGTACCAGTCGACCGTCAGGCTCAGGCCTGGAACCCAGTGCGGCTTGACCGCGACTCCGAAGCTCAGGGTGTCGGCCGTTTCAGGCTGCAGGTCCACATTGCCCGAGGTCGTGCCGGGGATCAGGCCGTTCAGGTTGTAGTTGGCCTGGTTGTAGCCGGTCGGCACGCCGACGCAGCCCGGCAGACTGGGGTTGGCCGAAGCGCCCCCGTTGCAGGGGTCGATGACTTGCAAGGAGACCTCGCGGCCGCCCTGGAACAGCTCCAGGATCGACGGGGCGCGGAAGCCTTGCGACCAGGTGCCGCGCACCAGAACGTCCTGAACCGGACGCCAGCCCACGCCGACCTTCATCGTCGTGGCGTCGCCGACCGTGTCGTAGTTCGAGTAGCGGGCCGCCAGGCTCAGATCCAGGCTCTGGGCCATCGGCAGATCGCGCAGCAGGGGCGCGGCGACTTCCAGATAGGCTTCGTGCAGGCTGTACTGGCCCGTGGTCGGCACGCGCGTCTGCGAGGTGGTGGTGGTGTAGGCGCTCGACAGATATTTGGGCGTGGCGTTGACATAGGGGTCCGGCGCGTCGGTCGCCTTGTTCTGGCGATACTCATAGCCCGCCGCCACGGCCAGCGGCCCCGCCGGCAGCTCATAGACGTCGCCGGTGATGTTGAACGCCAGATCATAGATCTCGGTGCTGTTCGTCTCGCGCGTCGTGTAGCGGATGAAGTCCGCCGCCTCGGCCGTCATCGGCGCGAACAGGTTGACCGGGACGCAGCCCGCGGTCGCGGCGCAGGTCGCCGGATTGCCCAGACCCAGGAACAGGTTCTCGTAGTTGACGCCGTTCAGCGCCGAGGACTTCATCTCGTTGCGGGCGTAGCTGCCGTAGGCGTCCCAGCTGAAGTCGCGTCCGAACAGGTTCAGTTCGCCGTCGAAGCCCGCGCCGAAGCGATAGGTTTTCACGTCCTGAACGTTGTCGCGGTTGCCCACATCCGTCATCACCTTGCGCACCCGCCAGGCCTGGTTGGCGCCGAAGGCCAGGGCGTTGGCGGTGGGCACGCCGTTGGCGGTGCCGAACGGGTTGAAGGCGTGGTTCGACGGCAAGCTGAAGCCGCGGATGGTCCCGGACGTACCGCCAATGTCCAGCAGGACCGGTGAGAACATCTGGTCCGAGACGCGGCGGTTGAACAGGGCTTCGGCGTGGAAGGACAGCTTGTCCGACAGGTCGCCGCGATAGCGACCATAGAAGCCGTAGCGCTCGCTGGGGCCGGTCGTATAGATGCCCTGAGCCTGGGTGTTGTAGTAGTCGCCCGGCAGGCTGGCGACGTGGAAGCTGTTGTCCGCCGCGGCGCCCGCGCCATAGTTCCCCAGGCCGTTGGCGACGATGGGCGCAGCCGAGGAGCCGAAGCCCGCACCCGTGCCGAAGAAGGCGTTGTTGGACAGGCCCGGCAAAATGAACAGGCCATAGGGGCTGGTGCCCGGCGTCGTCACCGGCACCAGGCTGGTGCGGGTCAGGTCGCGATCCTCGGTCAGGATCGGGCTGTCCTTCACATAGCTGGCCGAGAAGACCAGAGCGCCGTTATCGAAGCGCTTGCCGAAGTTGGCGATGGTCTGGAACTGCTCGCCGTCGCCGCGATCGGTTGAGCCGTAACGCGTGCTCAGGCGCACGCCGTCGAAATCGCGGATTGTCTGGATGTTGACCACCCCGGCGATGGCGTCTGCGCCATAGATGGCCGATGCGCCGTCCTTCAGCACCTCAATGCCTTCGATCATGCCCAGCGGCATGGTGTTCAGATCGACGAAGTCGCGGAAGCCGCGCTGGCCTACCCCGTCCACCCAGCGGTGGCCGTCGACCAGCACCAGGACGCGGTTGCCGCTGCCCTCGGCCCCGCCGAGGTAGCGCAGGTTGATCGAGGAGGCGCCGTAAGACGTCCCCTGGGTGCCGTTGCTGTTCAGGCTGACGCCCGCCGACGGCAGCTTCTGCAACAGGTCGCCGATCGAGGTGGCGCCCGAATTCTTGATGTCCTCGGCGGTCAAGGTCAGGACGGGGCCGACCGAGTCGGCGTCCTTGCGCTGAATCCGTGAGCCGGTGACGACGATCTCATCGACCGAGGTCGCGGCCTCAGGCTGCGAACCCGGTGCGGGCGTCGCCTGCTCCTGCGCCCAGGCCGCGCCTGCCCCGACCCATGCCAGCACCGCCAGCGCCGCGCCATTCCTCAGGCGTCGCGCCTGTCCGTTAACCGATCCCGTCATGGTCACTCCCCGAATCTTCCAATGCCCTGAGCCGTCCCTGTTTTTGGTCGAGACGTGCGATTGAGCCGGAAGGAGCCGGGTCGCGAGACCGAATGCAACATTATTGCAGTTTCGTATCCGTCCATGCGTTCACGGCATGATCTACCGGAAATCCGAACCGCGATCTTATGGTCGTCGATCAGGGGAGGACGGCATGGATCGACGAGGGTTTCTGGCGGCAGGCGCGGCGGCGCTGGCCCCGGCCGCATGGGCCAAGCCTCCATCCCTGCGGCTCAGCCTGCTGGGTCAGGCCCTGATCGAGCACGCCCCCGCTGCCCACGAATGGCCGGGCCGCACGGGCGTCGTCGCCCATCTGGCGCGCAGCCATGTGGTCTTCACTAATCTGGAGACGGTGATCCAGGGGCCCAACGCCGGGGCGCCGACGCGCGACCTGCTGACCCTGCACGCCGCGGGTCCGCAGATGCTGGAGGCGCTGAAGACCGCCCGCGTCAACCTGGTCGCCACCGCCAACAACCACGCCTTCGACCTGGGCGCCGGCGGCATCCTCGACACTGTCAGCGCCTTGCGCGCGGCGGGCCTGCCCTCGACCGGCAGCGGCGAGACCCTGGCTCACGCCGCCGCCCCCGCCTACGCCGGCTCCAGCGCCGGAACCGTCGGCCTGGTCGCCTTCGCCACCGGCAAGGTGCGGCCGGGCGGAGCCGCCACGCCCGAGCGCCCCGGCGTCAACGAACTGCGCCGCGACGCCTCCGGCCAGCCTGTCGCCGAGGACGTCGAGCGCATCCTGAACGCCATCCAGTCGGCGCGCCGTCAGGCCCAGGTCGTCATCGCCTATCAGCACAACCACGACTGGGAGCCGGACATGGCCAATGTTCCCCAATGGCAGCGCGCCCTGGCCCGCCGCTGCATCGACGCCGGCGCCGCCGTCTTCGCCGGCCATGGCGCACCCTTGGTGCAGGGGATCGAAATCTATCAGGGCGCGCCCCTGCTCTATGGCCTGGGAAACTTCTTCTTCCAGACCGAAAAGCCCGTCGGCGCCTATCCGCTCGAGTCCTGGCAAGGCGTCATCGCCGACTGCACCTTCGACGGCCGCCGCTGTCGCACAGTTCGCCTGGTTCCTATCACCCTCAACGAAGTCGGCCTGAACGGCCCCGACGACATGGCCACGCGCGGCCTGCCCGCCCTGGCCTCTCCCATTGACGCGGCCTCCATCCTGGACCGCGTGGCCAGGCGCAGCCAAGGCTTCGGCGTCCAGCTGGACAATAGGACCGGAGTAATTCGTTTCTGAAATCACAAGGAAGACGCCCGACGACCCAGACGCCGCGGTCGCGGTCGGGGCTGGACAGGCCTTAGGCTAACCAGTCCCCGCACAGCGCAAAGTGCGGCGATGGGCATAGGCCTGGTCCTTGGGCTTGAACGACACCGGCCACCATCGCCGCTCAGAAAAGCTATTGGATGATCAGGCCAGCGGCTGGATCCGATATCCGCCGTCGGCAAACCCATTCACGGCGATCACGGCTTCGACCTGACGTCCTGACGGCGTCCGACGAATGTGGATGACGCAATCCACGGCGTCTCCGATCATCCGATAGGGAACCTGGCTCGCAACCTCGCCGATCAGGTCCTCAATGCGTCGCAGCGCCTCGGGCGCCGAGTTGGCGTGGACGGTGGACAGACCGCCGGGATGCCCGGTGTTCCAACTCTTCAGGGTCTCAAGCGCGGCTGCGCCGTCGCGCATCTCGCCGATGACGATCCGATCCGGCCGCATGCGCAGGGCGTCGCGAACGAGGTCCGCCACGCCGATGGCCAAGGGCTGGCGGCGGGTCACGACCGACACGACGTCCCAGGCCGAACACTGCAGCTCAGGCGTATCCTCGATGAGGAAGACCCGGTCCTCGACGAAGGCCGGATCCGCCAGAATCGCATTCGCCAGGGTGGTTTTTCCTGAACCTGTACCGCCTGAAATCAGTATATTGTGGCGTTCTGATGCAGCAATACGCAAGGCGTTGGCCTGCCCCTCGCTCATCACGCCGTCGCGCACATAATCCTCCAATCCCCAGATCACTGCGGGACGCTTGCGGATGGAAAAGGCAGGGCCGACGGAGACCGGCGGCAACACCCCCTGGAACCGCTCGCCCGTCTCAGGCAGGACACCGGACAGCCGCGGGTTCTCCCGCGTCACCGTCTCGCCGACATAGTCCGCGATCAGCCGAATGGTCCGCTCCCGCGCCTCAATCGACAGAACGCACCCGGTATCGCAACGCCCCTCACCGACCCGATCCAGGATCAGTCGTCCGTCCGGATTGGCGAGGATCTCGACCACAGTCGGCTCCTCGAGCGCGGCGAGCACCGTCGCCCCCAGTGCGTGACGCAGCGCCTCAAGCTTTCGCTCGGCGATGATCGGATGGGGCGCCACCTATCTGGCGGCCGCGAAGGACCGAGGCTCTGCTGAAACCACAGCCCGCTCTCCGTCACGACGACCCGAGACGATCCGGGCGGCGGTCTCATCCAGCAGACGTTCGATGCGCCGCTCGACGGCGGCCTGCACCGTCGGATCCTCGTCCGCGACCGCGTCAGGCAGGCGCAGGAAGAAGGCCCTGGCCAGTTCGATGAGGAGTTCCTGGACGATCTGCATGTCCCGGCCGGTCGAACGCATGTGGTCGCGCAATGATCGCTCCAGGTTCAACAGCCTGTCCTCGGGGTCTACCTTCGGGTTCCGGGCCAGGCCCCGCATGATGGCCTGACCCGCCGCCTGGCTCAGGGCGATGCGCCCGACCCTGGCTTCCCGGTTGAGGCTCGACACCACCTTGGGGTCGTTGAGATAGACCTGCACACGCGTCGCCAGCTTTTCACCTCTAGCCATCGCTCCCTCCTTGCAACTGATCCAACACCGCCTGCTGCGCCGCCATTTCCTGGGACACCCGGCCATAGATGTCGGCGGCGCGCGCGGCGGCTCTCCGGTCGTCCATGGCGCCCGCGACCTCCTTGAACAGGGGCAGGCTGGCCCCATCGTCCCGGCCGAGACTGCGCCGCCCCAGCCAGGGATGAGGCGAAGCCCCCGGCGCGTCCACGCCCAGCGCCTGGTCCGGAAGCCGTCCATGGGCGCGGCTGCGAAACGGCTCGCGCCGGTCGTAGAGCAGCTTCTCGGAGCGGAGCGGACGCTGGCCGGCGACGAAGACCAATTGCAGATGATCCGGCAGGGCGCGGATCTCGCCAGGCTCCAGCAGGGGCCGCTCGACCTCGGACCGCGACACCGTGCTTCGCCCCGCGCCGAACCCTGAGGGCGAACTGCGGCTGGTCCGGGTCTCCGTGACCGAGCCGGTCAGCTTCGACACCTTGTCCTGGGTCAGCGGGTCCAGGGCCGAAAAGGCGGTGTAGACATGACAGTTGTCGAGGATGGTGTTGTGGGGGCCGTAGGTCTCGACGATGTCGTTCAGGGACTGTGCGACGAACATGGCCTTGATCCCGTAGCCGCTCATCAGGCGCAGCGACTTCTCGAAGAAGGCGAGCCGTCCCAGCAGCGGGAACTCGTCCATGATCATCAGCAACTGGCGCCGCTTGTCTCGTCCGGCGGCGTCACGCTTTTCCTCAGCGGTCAGGGCCTGAGCCGCCGCATAGAAGAGCAGCCGCACCAGGGGCCGAAGCGCCGCCGCATCCGCCGGCGCCACCTGGACATAAAGCGATAGGGGCGCGTCGGCGCACATCAGATCGCCCATAGCGAAGTCCGAGGCGGACAAAACCCTTTCCACGTCCTCGCCCGCCAGCCACTTCAGATAGGACCGCGCCGTCCCCTGGACCGAGGTGCGGAACCGGTCATGCATGGCCGCATAGCCCTTCACTGCGGTCTGGATGAAAGGATGGGCCTGCGGCTCGCCGTCCGGTCCAAGGCGATGCAGGGTCTTGAGCATGACGTCCGCCGCCTCGTCGAGGTCGGCCAGCAGTTCCTTGACCTTCAGCAGGGTCTTGTCCTGATCCTCGGCGGTATAGAGGACATGCAGGATCACCGCCTCGAGGATCTCCGAGGCCGCCTTGTCCCAGATAGCCTCCTCGTCGCGCGTCCCGCCGGGATCGGACAGAATGGCGACCAGCCTCTGCACCTGGGCCAGTTCGCCCGCTCCGGGCCGGATCTCCGCCAGGGGATTCCACCGCGCCGAAGCGGGATGCCGGGGCGCCAGATAGAGGGCGTGGGAAAACCGCGACCGCCAGCCGGCCGTCACAGCCCAGAGCTCGCCCTTGGGATCATGGACCAGGACGCTGCCGCCCCACGACAGCAGGGTGGGAACCACATGCCCCCTGCCCTTGCCGCTGCGCGTCCCGCCCGTCACCAGGGTCGGCCGCAGGTCCGTCGTCGCCAGCAGCCGCCCGCGAAACACCCCCAGGACGGCGCCCGACCTCGCGAGCAACCCCGCGCGCCGCGCCTCCGCCAGACCGCCCCAGCCGCGTCGCCGAACTGTCCGGCCCTGGCTATCCGCCACGACACCCAGGCTCAATCCGCCCAGCGCACCCGCCAGGATGGCGACGCCGCTGCGGTTCAGGGCATCGCGGGCTTCCGCCCCGTAGGTCTTGCGCCAGACCAGGATCGACCAGGGCGGATAGACGACGAGCGTCGGCCCGGACCGCCAAGCCGGCCCCAACACCGAGGACCATCCGTAGGTCCAGGCGAACATCTGTGTTCCCGCGCTCAGGCCGACAAGGGTTCCCGCCGCCAGGCCTATGAGCCGCCCCTTCACGGCGTATCATCCCCAGCGTCCGACGGTGTCCCCGTTATCGCTTCGAGCACCAGCAGCGCCGCCGCCTCCATGCGGCGATGGTGGTAGCGGCTCAGAGCAATCTCGAGCGCCTGGATATCCGCCTGGGCCAGAAGGGTGGAGATGCCGGCCGCCTCATCGTCGAGGTCCGCGAAAACCTGTTCTTCCGCCCCTCTGATCTGCGCCAGTCGCGACGACACGCGCCGAAATGCGTCGAGAAGGGCGTCGCTGCCGCTGCTCTGGACCAGACGGTCGAGGTCGCGATGGAGCATGGCCCGGACGCCCTCCTCATCCGGCGCCGACGCCGCCGGCAGACCCGCCGTGCCGTCCAGGCTCAAGCGGAGGCAATGAAGGCGAAAGGCCAGACGATCCCGGACCGTCGCGGGATCCAGCTGAAGCGTGACGTAGCCGCCAAGAGGAGCGCGTTCGACCAGCCCCGCGCCCGCAAGCCAGGCCAGGGCCTCCCGCACCGGCGTGGTCGACAAGCGCAGGCGCCGCGCCTCCTCGACGATGACGACCGGCTGGCCCGCGCCATAGAACCCCTGCTCCACGCGCAACCTCAGGCTGCCGAGCGCCTGATGGAACGGATCGCGGTTTCGGGTCAAAGCATCCTCTCCCCTCGCATGAGAAAACTATTGAACAGCGACGCCGGCTTCTCCAATGAGTTGAGAACACCAGCGTTCTCTCGCGCCGAAGAACGTCGCCAGCCCCGCCGAAAACCGACGGCGGGAGCGCCGGAAAGCGGCGCGGTCTTCGTCGCCATGCGTCGTTCCGGCCCTGCGGGGCCGCAATCTCGGGGTGCGAAAATGGATGCGGAAACGAAAGGCGTTCCGCCGGCTTCCAATCATGACGGGGCGCTTCTCTCGGCGGCGCTCCGGGCGGTGAGGCGTCTGCGCGGCATGAGTTCGCGCGACACGGCGGACGCCATGCACATGCCGCTGCGCACCTACCAGCGCTTCGAATCCGGCGAGACCCGCCCCAACCTCGACCACATCCATCGCTTCGCCCGGGCGACGCGGAGCGATCCCCACGCCCTGGTGATGGCGGTGGCCATCGGCGCGCCGGAACTAGCGGTTCACACTGCCGACAATCACCTCGTCACCATCCTCACGGTCGGCCTTCAGACCTATAACCGGACGCAGGGCGACAAGATCGCCGATCTCGACGTGCGCGCCATCGTCAGCGCCGTAACGGCGATGTTCGATCAATTGGCCGATGCCACAGCAGCCCAGAACGAAGCCCGCGCCTGGATCCGAACGGGTCAGGACGCCCTCGCCAAGGCGCGGCCCAAGCCCGGGCGCTGAGCATCCGCCGCGTGCAGATATACTCCAGATATAGCTTCACCGACCGTCGCTACGGGCGCTCACTGGGTCCGCCACGATAGGTGGCGAACTGAAGCAGGAGACTGACATGCAGACCCAAATCCTGAAGCTGGTGCGCGTCGGCAGCGCGCATGATCTCACCCGCCTGGAGATCGAGGGCAAGTACGTCGAGGCCGCAGGCCTCCGCACGGACTTCCCCATGTAGGACGGACCGGGCGGCCGCTTCCGCGACCGCCCGTTTGCCCTTGTCGAGATCTCTCATGACAGCCCTAGCTGAAGCGGATCTGGTCGCGGGCGTTCATTTCGCCTGGGTGGACGAGGACATCGTCGTCCTCGACCTTCGGTCCGACGCCTATATTCTGATCACCGGCGCCTCAGCCTTGTTGCAGCCCGTCCGCAACGGCGGCGGCGTCTGCGGCGCGGCGGCCGTTGTCGATGATCTCGTGACGGCAGGGCTGGCCGCCCGTACCAATAGGCTTTGGCGGACACCACTGCCGCGAGCCGTCAGCGACATCCGCCTGCCCGGCGACGCCCCTCCCCTGGCCGCCCTTTCGGCCCTGGCTCACGCCCTGGCCGCCACGGCCGCCTTCAAGCGTCAAAACCTGGCGGCGCTCGTCGAGATCGCGCGTCGGCGCCGAAGCCTCGCGCGCCCCCACGATCTGGCTGAAGCCGTGCGCCAGGCCGGCGCCTTCGAGGCCGTTCGTCCCTGGGTCCCTTTCGAAGGCGATTGCCTCCAGCGGTCCTGGATGCTCCATGACCGCCTTTGCAACCGCGGCGTCGACGCCGCCTGGGTTTTCGGCGTGCGCACCTGGCCCTTCTTCGCCCACTGCTGGGTCCAGGTCAGAGATGTCGTCGTCGGCGACACCCTCAACAGGGTCGGCGGCTTCACGCCGATCATGGCCGTGTAGTGGGCGACTTCCTCCTGTGGAGCCGACGCGCTGAGGACCTCTCTGGCGAGCGCCTGGCCCGCGCGGTGTGTGACGTGGCCGAGCGCCAGGGCTTCATAGCCCGCCGCCTGTCCCCTCTGGTTGGGATGATCACCTGGGGCCCACGCCCGCCGAAAGTCTCCAGGATCGGGCCCTGGACCCTGTTCGGCGACGTCTTTGATCGCCGGCGTCCGGTCTTCCCGTCCATCGATGACCGGGATCCTCGCGCCTACGACGCCAAGATGATGGCCCGCATCTGGGGACGCTATGTCGGCGTTCTGCTCGATCCGTCAGGCGCAGCGACGGCTGTCCTGCGCGACCCGTCGGGCGCGCGCGAGGCCGTCTACTGGACAGCCCACGGCCTGACCTTCGTGGCATCCGATGTTCCGGACGGACTCGTGACATCCGTCGCGCCTGATTGGAGGATTTCGAACGAGCGGCTGTCCGCAGCCATCCGGAACCCTCTCGCCCTGAGCGCCTGCCTTCTTCTCGACGGCCCGGTCGCCCTTCTTCCGGGCGAGATGCGCGATCTCGTCGCCGAGGAGACGATCCCGCTCTGGTCGCCGGCGGACCATGTCCATCGGCGCGATCTGACGTCCCTGTCCACGCCTGACGCCGCGGACCATCTCCGCGCCGCCGTCGCGGAAGCGGTGGATGGACTGGCCTCGGCGGCGGAGGGTGTCGGCGCCGAGATATCCGGGGGTCTCGACTCCAGCATCGTGGCCGCTGCTCTTCATCCCCGCCATAAGGTCCGCCTTTGGCTCAACGCGTCTGGTCCGGGCCCCGCCGCGGACGAAAGCGCCTTCGTCGCAGCCCTCGAAAAGCAACTCGACATAGACGTGACCCGGTTCAACCGTCGCGCGGCGGCCCTGGACCGCGACGCGCTCGAGGCGGCGCCGCAGCGCTTGCGCCCCTCCCTCGCGGCCCTGGACGGGGACTTCGACCAGGAATGGGCGATTCGCTGTTCCAGCGCCGGGGTCGACGCCCTCTTCACGGGAAAGGGCGGCGACGGCATGCTGATCCAGCCTGCGGCGGCGAGGGTCTTCACCGACCTCTGGCGGCTCAAGGGGTGGCGCGCCTTGTGCTCACGGGATCTCGTCCGTCTGGCGCGCCTCAACGAACGTTCGGTCTGGACGCTGGTGTCGGAGGCCATACGCTGGAAGCAGCCGCTCTACCCGGCGTCCGGCGATCTGAATCTCTTCACGCCGTCCGTTTCGCCATCACCGCATCATCCCTGGCTCGACGACGCGGCCGCCTGGGGACCGGCCAAGGCCGTCCAGGTCATGAGTCTGCTCCAGGGACACGGCCTCCACGGCCCCAGCCGGCTGACCGCCGCCGTCGATGTCTTCCATCCCCTGCTTTCACAGCCCGTGATCGAAGCCTGCCTCGGCCTGACCACGCCCCAACTCACCCTCGGCCGGCGAGATCGCGCTCTCGCCCGCCTCGCCTTCCGGGACAGACTGCCGCCCGAGGTTCTCCAACGGCGCTCGAAGGGCGAACTGACCGCCTACTTCGGGCGCATGATCGCCGATGGCCTCCCCGATCTAAGACCCTGGCTTCTCGACGGGCGGCTCGCCGCCCTGGGCGTCATTGATCGCCGGTCGGCCGAGGCCGCCCTGACAAGAGACGCCCTGATCCGCTGCGGCGACTATCCCGACATCCTCCTGGCCGCCATGTTCGAAGGCTGGGTGCGGGCCTGGGACAACCGCCTCCAGGTCTGAGGATGGAAACCGTCCCAGGGTCTCATCCAGCCAACGGAAGATCTGTCCGTGCAGATCGCGCAGGTTGGCAGGGCTCGTCATCCCGTGGCCTTCGCCCCAGTAGGTGATCAGTCTGGCCGGCTTTCCCAGTCGGTGGAGCGCGGCGAACATGGCTTCCGACTGGGTGGCCGGCACATAGTCCCGATCCGCCGTAACCAGCATGACCGGCGCCCTGATGCAGGGAGCGGCCAGCATCGGACTGGCCTGGGCATAGGCTTCGGGGATAGCCCAAGGCGGAGCCCCCATGGCTGCCTGTCCCTGTTCTGTTGACCCTGCGCCCTGGTTCCAGGCCGGGCCGGCGTTGGGCCACAACCGGCTGGCCGGCATGGGCTCGCCCCACTTGCTGAACAGGAGGGTCGGCGCCGAGGAGACGACATAGGCCTTGAAGCGATCCGTTCGAGCCGCCACGCCCAGAGCGCTGTACCCCCCGAAGCTGTGACCAAAGAGCCCCAGACGCGACCATGGCAGGTCCGGAGCGGCGGCCGCACCGGCGTCGATCGCCAGGTTCAGTCCGATCACAAGGTCGTCCAGCATTTCGGCGCGGCGGCTCTCGCCTTCCGGCGTCGTGCTCGTCGAAAAGACCGCATACTCGCCCATGGCCAGAACCCTGGCCTGCATGCCCGACCTCAGGCTCAGGGCGTCCGTCCATCGACCGGCGTCCGCCCTGCCCGGATAGAAGTCGACGATCACGCCGCGGATGTCGGCCGCCTCCACGCCAGGCGGGCGATAGAGGTAGCTCGTCACGGGACGGCCCAGGCGATCGAGATGGGGAACAGGGATCGGCCTGGCGAGCTGAAGATTCTCAAAGTCGCCGTTCAGCACCTCCAGAACACGGTCGCCGGCGCGATCCGCCGCCGTCAAGGTGGACACGCCCTCGACGTCGCATGTCATGAGCGCCCGCTCGCCCGCCGCAGCCCGCACTCTGGCTTCGCCGACGCAGTCGCGACGCGCCCGCCAGATCGTGCTCCCGTCATTCCTGACCGCCGTGAGACGGTCGTCCTGGAACAGGGGCGACCATGCCCGTCGCGCCGCGCTGTTCGACCGGCTGCGCACCGTGTCCAGCAGGTTGACGGGCTCGGCGGACCGCAGCCCGCTTTCCGTTTCGCCGACGGGCTCGATCGCTCCGCTCGCGGACAGGTCCCACAGCCGGCCGTCGGCGACCAGCCTGGCCGAAACCTCGCCCACGCTGGTCAGCCGGTCGGGTACGGACGCCAGACGCTGCGTCACCGCGACAGGGCCGCGCGGGTCCAGCCGCCACCAATCGAATCGGTCGCCGTCGGGCCGCCGGGCGTAGATCAGCAGATGCTCTCCCACCCAGTCGGCCCGCGCCGCCCGCAGTTCATCGATGGTTCTGCCCTTCTCCCTGGGCTCCAGCCCGCCGGTATCGACCGGGCGGATCGCCCCCTCCGTCGAGATCCTGACCAGGCCGCCCTCGCCCCAGGTCTGACCGTCGCGACGCGCCCAGACGACGACCTCGCGGGAACCGGCCGACCAGCGCAGCAGGTTAGGCGCGACATCGAGGTCATCCTCGAGCGCGACCGTCTTTCCCGTGGCGGTCTCGACCAGAAGCAGACGCCCCCTTCGCAGCACGGCGCTCTGAACGGTTCTTTCCTCGGGCCGCAGCGGCGTCGCCTCCGCCTGGGTGAGGACTGCGGTCCAGCCGCCGTCCGGAGAAATCTGAAAATCCCGGATCGACGCCGTCAGCCCCGGTGTACCGACGCCGTCGTCAGCCCTGACCGTCATCAGGGTCTGAACCTCATAGGCTTCGTCCGCTGATACAGCGGCGTCGTGCGTGTCCAGGATCTGCCGCGACGGCGCCTGTCCTTGGCGGCTTTTTCGCCAGCGCTCGGCCATGACCTCCGCCCCGGGGGTCTGGAACCGAAGCTGCCAGGGCGTCCGTCCGTCGGTCCTCACGCTCAGGACGAACCGCTCGGCGTTGATCCAGCCCGATCCCGCGCCGTTCAACGGCAGGTCCGGCGCGAGCCCGGTCCATTGCACCTGACGGGTTCGCACATCGGCGATCCCGGCTTCGGCGATCTCGCCCACGAGCCGATAGACGATCAGTCGTCGCCCGTCCGGGGACCAGGGACCGAGCAGCAGCCCGGTCGCCCCGCCGTCGATCGGCGCGGGCGCCTTCCCCGCGTCCAGGTCGGCGACGAACAGGACCCCGGAGCTCCAGGCGGAGCGCCAGTCGCGGTCAAAGCGCGGCCCCTGATCAAAGGGGCCTTGCCGCTCCCAGGCCGCATAGCGACCGTCCGGCGACAGGGAGACAGCCCCGAAGCTCGACATGGACAGGACGTCGTCGATGACGACGGGTCGCTTCTCCGCCCTGGCCTCGCCTGTCCAAAGCAGGCATGCGAGGGCGATCCCCGCCAGGGCGGGGCTGTTGCGCTTCTCCATGGCGACCTACCAGCGCTTGATCAGCTGAAGGGAGACCATGCGCCCTAGCGCATTCGCGCCGCCTGGATCGAAACCCACGCCGGAAGGCGCGTCGTAGAAGGGCGGATCAGCGTCCAACAGGTTTTGAACGTTGAAGAGCACCCGCAGGCCTCGCCCCGGGTCCCAACCCAACTGAAAGTCCGCCGTGTTCCAGGCGTCGATCCGGGTTCCCGCCCGATCCTCATAGGCGGCGACATGGCTCCAGTTCAGACCGGCCGAAAGCTCGCCCCGCCTCCATGTCGCGCCCGCCCTCGACCGCAGTTCGGAGGGATAGCCGATCAGTCCGCGCACCGAGAGCGAGGGCGCCGCCGGGGTGGTCTGCTGGTCATAGGCGAGCAGCCAGGATCCGGAGAGGTCGAAAGCCACCTCCTGCTCGCCGAAGCGCACCGGATAGACGGCGGCGAAGTCGAGCCCGCTGACATCGACGGACGCCGCATTGACCCAGCGCCCGTCGAGGATGGCCCCATAGGCATCCGGCGGATAGAGACCCGCCGCCGGGAAGCCGGGCGCCTCGATGAAGGACCGAACCAGGGCGAGGTCGGCGGCGCTCGCCGCCGGATCGACCAGGCGCACGAAGGGGGCCAGCGACGGATCCGTCAAAACCGCCTGAAGGTTCTCGTTGACCGGCTGGTTGATGCGGTCCGAGAAGCGCGTGTCGAAATAGCCGAGGCTGAACCGCGCGCCGCCCTCCTCCGCATAGTCAAAGCCCGCCGTCCAGGTCGTCGCCGTCTCCGGCTTGAGGTCGGGGTTGCCGCCGTAGAGATAGACGCTGAGAATCCGCAGGCCGTCGCTGCGCGGCACGGTCGTCATCGTCGCCGCCGAGGCGTCGAACATCTGGGTCAGGGCCGGCGCCCGGAAAGACGTCCCATAGGAGGCCCGCAGGTTCCAGCCGCGCGCCGGGGACCAGACCGCACCGATCTTGGGATTGGTGGTGGAGCCGAAGTCGTCATAGTCCTCGAACCGCGCGGCCGCCGTCAGTTCGAGACGTTCCAGGCCCGGCCGGGCGTTGTCCGCTCCGACGATCGGAAGGCGGACCTCGGCGAAGGCCGCCAGAACGGCCCGTTCGTAGTCGGGTTGAAGAACGTCCCGCGGCGTCGTCGTCGATGTCAGGTTGCGCGCGCGGCTGGACAGGCTCTCCCGGCGGGCCTGGAGGCCCACCGCCAGATCAAGATCGCCGCCCGGCAGCCTCGCGACCGGCCCGCTCGCCAGCAGGTTCGCCGAGCCCGAGCGGCTGCGCTCCAGCTTGTACGAATAGCCCTGGCTGATGAAGTCGAGCACCGCCCGGTCATTGGCCGCGCCGGCCCCGAACGGGTTGAAATAGCCGTCGCGAAGGCGATCGTAGGACGTTGCCGGATTGTCGGCGCCATTACCGAGCGCCTCGGCCAGGTAGGCGCTGCTGACGACCTTGAAGACCAGGCTTTCGCCCCTTTCCTCGGCCAGGCCGAGATAGCCGTCCAGAGACCAGCCCGCCCCCAGGTCATAGGCGCCGCCCGCGGTGAGGCCCAGGCTTCGAGACGTCCCCTTCTTCCGCGTCGGGCCGAGATCGCCATAGAAGGAATAGGCGATCAGATGCTGGGTTGAGCCGTTGGGCGTCACGAAGTGGGGATTGGCGGCGGTGACGGTGAGGACGGTGCTCGTGGGCGCGTTCTGCAGGCCATAGGCGCGGTGACTGAACCGCACGTCGGCGCTGGTCTCGAACCGGTCGCCTAACGATTGGCGCACCCGCCCATAGAGGCTGTCGCGTCGAACGTCCGGCATGAGATCCGCCCCCGACAGCAGGGCCGTCCCGTTGGCCTGGCCGGCCGCGAAATCCCCGGGAGCCTGCGCGGTTCCGGAAGCGCCAGGCCGGATGGCCCATTGCGACGCGAAAGCCCCGCCCGCCACGGCCACGATATTGCCCGGCGAGGAGAAGAGCCCCCGCCGGTCTGTCCCCCCGAACGGGCGCAGGTCGCCGTCGGCCGTATAGGGCCGGTCGAGCATGTTCAGCCCCTTGGCCGTCTGGTGCTCATAGGCCAGATAGGCCCCGCCGCTGTCCCACGACCGACCCGCCATATGGGATACGACGACCTCTTCGCTCCCGCCCTGCCCGGCGCCCAGCCTCAACCGGCTCTCCTGGCCGTCGAACTCACGCCGCATCACGATGTTGACCACGCCTGCCACGGCGTCGGAGCCGTAGAGGGCCGAGGCGCCGTCCAGCAGGACGTCCACCCTCTCCACGGCGGCGGACGGTATGGCCGAGGCGTCGGCGAAGGCCCCGCGCGAACCCGTCCCCGCCAGACGCCGGCCGTTGACCAGGGTCAGGGTCGAACCGACGCCCAAGCCTCGCAGATTGATCCCCGTGGCCAGGGCGCTGTTGCCGCCGGCGGGATCCGCGAAACCCAGGACCGCTCCCGGCGTCCCCGAGCCGGCGTAGTTCTGCGGCAGGTCGGCCAGCACCTCCGCTACGGACCCCCGACCTCGCCGGTCCAGGGCGTCGCGGTCCAGAACCACGACCGGCGACGACAGCGGTCCGGTTCCCCGCAACAGGCTGCCGGTGACGATCACCTCCTCAAGCCGGGTGACCTCGTCGGCCGCGTCGTCGGCCGCGCCAAGAAAGATCACCCCCGGTCGGGTCTCCCGCCAGACCAGACCCGTGCCGACCAGGAGTCGATCAATCGCGGCCGAGGGCGCATAGGCGCCGTTCAGCCCTGCGGTTCGCCGTCCCGCCACGAGATCGCTGGAAAACAGGATCTGCTGGTCGGACTGGGTCGCGAACAGGTTGAGGGCGTCGCGAAGCGAGCTGGCGGGAATATTGAAGACGCGCGCCTCCTCGGCGCAGGCGGGCGGGCTGGCGGCGAACAGGCAGGCCGCAAGCGCACTGGCGGACACGAAACTCAAACGATTCATCTCAGGACTCCCCACAACGCCCCATGGCGTCTGAGAAGAGATGGCTGAGCGCCCGAAAGACCCTGGCGCTCGCCTCAGTTCATTCGCTTCGTCCCGTCAGGACGATGGTTCCGCCCGGCCCGGCCGAGGCCTTGAGGTCGAACACCTCCGTCGCCGTCGAGACGAAGGCGTCGCGATCCCCGGTCCTGAACACCCCGTTCACCGATGCCCGGCCGGTCACCGTCTCATCCAGAACGATCTTCTCGGGCAGGTAGCGGTTCACCTCGGCCACCGCCGCCCGCAGCGGGGCGTCGCGGAAGACGATGCGGCCGTCGATCCATCCCGTCTCAGCGTCCACGTCCGCCGCCCGGGTCGCCACCCCGGCCTTGGTCACCCTGGCCTGTTGGCCGGCGGTCATACGTTTCGCCGCTCCCGCCTTGTCAGCCACCTCTACGGCGCCGGAGACCAGGACCACCTTCACGCCCGCCGCTTCACGTCGCACGTCGAAGACCGTGCCCAGCGCCGTCACCCTGGCGTCGCCGGCCGCCACCACGAAGGGACGGCTCGCATCATGGGCCACCGTGAACAAGGCCTGTCCCTCCTGGAGCTCGATGAACCGGCGATCGCCGTCGAACCGGACCCTCACCCGCGACGCGGTGTCGAGCCGTACAGAAGAACCGTCAGCCAGTTGGACAAGCCGCTCCTCCCCCACCCCTGTCGAGAAAACGGTGCGGGATTGCAGCCAGAAACTGAAGCCCCCCGCGAGCGCAGCCGCGGCGCCGACCGCGGCCAGGCCCAGCAGAAGCCGGGGCGGCCGACGCCGCTGCGTCCGTCGCGAGAAGGCGGCCTCAAGCGCCTCGTTCACCTGGGGATCTGCCGCCAGGTTGCCGGTTCCGGACCAGACGGTTTCCACGCGCCGATAGGCCTCGGCGTTCGCAGGCGACTGGCGCCAGGTGAAGAAGTCCTCGATCATGCGGGCGTCGACGTTCCGGCCGCCCAGGCGTCCGTGCCATTCAGCCGCTTCAATATCGGCGGCGCTCATACGGGCCTTTGGGCCAGCCATGCGATGCCCCATCCCTAGCGTCGAACCTGGGCGGCGCAGCGCGCCAAAGCCCGCGTCATACGCCATTCGACCGTTTTTGGACTGATACCAAGCTGGTCGGCGATCTGGCTGTTCGTCAGTCCGCCCACACGGGACAGAAGAAAGACATCTCGGAGAGGTTGTGGCAAGTCGAGGACCATCTGCCGGAAGAAGACCGTCTCTAGTTGGTCGGCGTCTTCATGCGACACGGTCGGCGTCACAGCCGCGAAACGCTCCGCGACCGCACTGCGTCTCAGCTGCCCCAGCGCCAGGTTGCTCGCCACGCGCAGCAGGAAGGCCTTCGGATGACGGATGCCCGCCAGGCCCGGATAGGACGCCAGCCGCAACCAGGCCTCCTGCAGGATGTCCTCGGCGTCAGCCGCTCCATAGCGGCGAACCAGCCGCGCCCGAAACCACGCCGCATAACGTCCATGCAGGCCGTCCAGCGTCATCGGCGCATCCGGCTGCAGTTTTTCCAATCCATCCGACACGGGCTCGCCTCCGGTTCAGAGGCGAGCCCGGCCGAAGCACCGGGTGTTGAGAACATGCTCAAACACATGCGCCGACGTCTTTAGCCCCCGAGGGAGCCTGGACATGCACGCGGGCCACCCGCCGCCACGGAGCGCGAATGGGATTTTCAGGATCTGCTCAAGCGAGGTTCTCACGCCCCGGCGTCAATCAGACGCGTCCCAAGTCTGAATCACGCGGATTCAGTTGGCAAGCCGCATAATGCCGGTTTGTGGCGATCACCTCGCCAAAGCGAACAACGGCCCGGCGCGCCGTAAAGGGGGGCTGTTGCGCTGCCGGGCCGTTCCCCGGTTCTCCTCCCCAGGAGAACACGAACAGCACAACCCCAAAGCGTCGCCGTGGTTCCCGTCAAAGCAGTATCGAAACGCCGCGCGCGAACACGACCACGCCCACTATGAAGACAACCCCCGCGGCGGCCACGAAGACCACGAACACGCCTCGCTGGAGGGCGGCGGACCTCATCCGCGCAACAGGGCTTCGAAATCGGCCAAGGTCTTGGAGCTGACGCCGCAGGCTCGGGCCGCTGCGATCGCCGCCGTCATTTCGATCCGCCAGGCGTCGTCCTGCAGCAGACCGGGCGTGGCCCGCGCACGCCGCCGCAGCGTCTCCAAAGGCTCCACAAACTCAGTCTGGCAGTCATCCACGGTATCCTCCCTCAAGGCCGACCGTCACCTTGGCCCACCACCCTGCTCAGGTCCACGGGGCATAGGCGGCCAAAGCCGCCCCTGCCCCGCCAAGCCTCAGCGCTTCATCGCCCTCTCGTGGACCCAGCCCTCGTTCATCAGGACCACGGCGACCTTGCCTTCCAGGGTCTCAGCGTTGTCGCGCGCCAGCTGCGCGAGTTGCCCTTGGCGCTGAACGCCTTCTCGCCTTCCGGCGTCGGCGTATAACCGCCCCTTGTCCGCATTGCACGAAGGAAAATTGGTACAGCCTTGACGAGGTCGCGACGCACGTTCGTTGCATGCGATGCCGGCAAGATTTCACGTATCCCCAGTCCGCCCCCTCCCGTGAACGCTTCAAATATCGGGTCGTCGGTCCCTTTGCGACACCGCACTACGCTCAAGGAGGCTACTGCGTCGCCTTGACCTTGGCGTTGCTCAACGACTTTAGAGGCATGGACCCCTTCACCTACACAACCAGTCTTAACTTGAAAGGGAATGACGGGAAGCAGCTTGAGACCGACTTCTTCGCCTGGAAGGGTTCAAATAGCTGGAGTCGCAATGGCAAGGATCCACAAGCGATCGTCGGAGAGTGCAAGAGTCTCGGGGCTGACGGATTCAAGAAGGGCGACATCGACCGACTTAAGGCCTTGGCCGAAGCCCTTCCGGGAGCCTTCATTGTATGCGCGACGCTGAAATCGGCATTCTCCGTAGAGGAAACCGCGCGGCTCCAGGCTCTTGTTCGATGGGGCTGGAGGCGGCGATCACCTAACCGATCACCCACCCGCGTGATCCTTCTAACCGGCGTTGATCTACTGGCAGATGAACCGCCAATCTACTGTTGGAAGGCGGCGGGCGGACATCTCGCGGAAATTGCCGCGAACACACAACACATCATGAGCTTGGCGGATCTCGCTGCAGTCACCCAGCAAGGTCATCTCCGCTTTTCAGACGATGAGATGTCGCGAATGAAATGGCCTCAAAGAGGGCGCAACGACAACGTTTAGCTATTCTAAACGAATACGCCGCAGACAAAGACGAAGCCTGTCGGATGCGCGCGCCTACTTCCGGCGCGCAATGCCGATTGGCCCCAACAACTCAACGCCTTACCTATCTGCCCGGCCCTCGCGCGTCGCTTCGGCGTGGGAAAGGTCTGCGATGCGCTCTTCGCTCGCGGTTGAAACTAAGTCACGAAGGGAGACTACAGCTTCAAGCTGAAACGTCAGATCGTCGGGATCGAGGTCATATTGATCGGAATAGCGCGCCTCGACATAGGCGCGCTTCAGAAGCTCGAAGCGGCGGCGGTCGGCGCGCTGCTCGCGGGGCCAAGCGGCAGTCAGGCGTTTGTCGGTATCCTCCGCTAAGGATCGGAGAAACTTGATGTTATGGGAGCGTGGAAAATAGAAGGTGCTGACGAGCAGGAAGCAAATGTACGCTGACTCTGTCGCCTGATGTAGGCGAAACGCGGCATGCTTTCGAGCGCGTCGGCTTTCAGTTGCGTCGGCCAAATGCTGCCGCGCCTCCTTAATCCACACGTCGATGTCGCCTAGCTTTTCGTCATAATATCGCCGGGCTGCATCTCGTGCCTCAGCTGCCGTCATCGGCTGTGGCTGAGCGAACGGATGGCCCGGCAACTCATAGAGCGTCACCCCGTCGCGCAGGATGTCGGTCCAGAAATACTCGCCCCGGGTCAGGGCCTGGTTCACCTCGGCCATGGTGTGGACGATGATGTTGACCGTCCGCCCCACGGCGGGATCGCGCAGGATCTTGTCCTCGGCGACGTACCAGTAGTCGGCGATGTCGGTCAGCTTCTCATGGCTGACGATCACCAGCAGATCGAAATCGGACAGATAGCCGTTGTCGGGCTCATCGACCCAGTCGTTGCGGGCGTATGATCCGAACAGGATGATCTTCAGCACCCGGCCGTCGCGTCGCCAGGGCTGGGTGCCCCCGCCCCCGCTTTTGATCGCGGCCTCGAACTCGGTCAGCAGGGTCGTGCGGACGCGTTCCAGCTCGCGCTGCTGCTTGGCCGGCAGATGGTCGAGATCAGCGCGCATGGCGGCGCCCGCCCTGCGTCCGCAGCGTCGTCGGGTCGATCATCATGCCTGTCGCCTGCGTTCGCATCCGCGCCCCAAATCACTTCCGCACAAGCCTACCTCCCCTGCCCGCCAAGCGCCACAATGAGGGAGGGTGTCCGCCGGACAGTTGAGAACACGAGAGCTCGTGCGCCGACGCCTTTAGCTTGCGCCTGTACATAGCGGCGGCCAGCCGGGGACGCGGGACTGTCGCCGGTCCGGCGGCGCGAGGCAAGCGGCGGGTCCTCCCGAGCGGTGCGTTATGAATGCGAGGGCGGCCAGACGCGATCCACGGACAGCGCCCCGGCGGGCAAGGCCTTCAGCATTTCGCCCTCTGGCCGGGACAGGTCCAGCCAGGCCATCCCCTCCTCCGACGCCAGCACCACGACCTGTCGGTCATGGTAGGGCGCGACATCCGGGCCGGGCTCCGTCGTCAGCATGGCGAAGGCGCCGTCGCGAACGACGCCCGCGATCCAGAACCAGGACGCTCCGCTCATGGTGAACAGCCATTTGGTCTTTCGCTTCTCGCCGGGCTGAGCCTCGGTGAACTCATAGAAACCGTCGGCCGGGATCAAACAGCGTGTCGATCCATCGAACCGTCGTCCGTCCGATCTGAAGTTGAACACGGGGCGACCACCCGGCCCCTTCCACGCCCACGGCGTCATCGTCAGTTGAGGGGTCTCGCCTTCGAGTGTGATGACCGCGGCCCGATCACCAATACGGATGTCGTCCGTCGCCGGGAGGTTGGGCTGGCCATCGGGAAAATGCAGCGGCCTGTCCGCCTGGCGGAAGGCATCCCCGATCACGTTCACCGGGACGTGGAGGCGATAGTTGTTGCACATGGCGTCAGCTTCTCATGGCGCCGGGGCCTTGTGGAGTCGCAGGCGCCGTCGCCGAACGTTCGAACCTGAACAGGAGGAACCGAGCATCGTCGCAGAAGTTAACGGCTCGGAGGGTATGACCATGATCATCATCGCCTTGGCCGCCGCACTGATGCTGGACGCCTCGCCGAAACTGGAAACGGTGGCGAAGCTGACCGCGCGCGAAGCCCCGGCTCAGGAAAACTACGCTGCGCCGATCCTCGCCGTCGCCGTCACGCTTGAATGTACCGCGCGCGCGACCGGCCAGGTCGAGAACTGCCGCGTGCTGGGAGAGACCCATCCAGGCCTCGGATTTGGCGCCGCTGCGGTCGCCTTGATGCGAGACGCGACCGTTGAGCCTGGCGACGAGGACTTCCAGTTCGCCCGAACGATCCAGTTCACCCCCTAAAGGTCTGATCCGTCGCCAGGACGGCGTTCGCAACACCGCAGCCTTCAGCCGTTGAACGGCTTTGAAAGGGAAACCGTACATGCCCAGGTCCGTAATCCTGACGGTGGGAACCGTCGCCTTGCTCACCCTTGGCGCCTGCGGCAGCCGGGACGCCGAGCGTTCCGCGCCTGAAGCCGCATCCCTTGAGGATGACGCCACATCGGAGCTCACCACTGGCGCGGCCGCCTCCAATCCGGCGGCGACCCAACAAGCAGGTGTCGCCCAGACACCTACGCAACAGGTCGATCAGGGCGGGCAAGAGGGATCGAGCGCGCCGCCGCCCCAGTGACGCTCGCCCGAACGCTCAGCTACGAGGCGCCAGATCGCGATAGGGCTCCCCGCGTTCGCCCGCATCCGCCCGCGTCAGGACTTGGGTTTCCAGCGTGGAGGAGATCGCAACCTTGATGTTCCGATGTCGAACGCCGTCGTCCAGGGTTCGACACTCTTCCTTCAGGACATAAAAGGTCGGGACCCACTCGACGTCCTTCACGGTGATCAGGCCCGGCATCAGGTCCGGGTTTGGGCCTGCCGCCGCCGCCATGGCGTCTAACGCTTCCGCGAGTTGGTCTGGGGTCATGGTAGCGCTTTAGCCGAGTCGGTCAGGCTCAAGAACCAGGTTGCAGCAAGGAAGAAGGTCGCCGCCTAGACCCCCATCGCTTTCAGCGCCGACTTCAGGCTAACCGCCGAGGCGCGGAAGTTCGCCCATGGATCGGGCTTCTTCAGCAAAGCCCCATAAGTCCAAAGGTTGAATGCAGCCGGATCCAACCCGACCTTGACCTGCGCCCATGAGAGGGGGAACGCGATCCCCGCCCCCGGTCGAGCGCGCGGCGACCAGGGGGCGACCGCCGTCGCCATCCGTCCGTTCCTCAGATAATCGATAAAGATCTTTCCGCCCCGCGCCTTCTTGGCCAGGGTGGTCGTGAACCGATCGGGCGCCTCAGCGCGGATCTGTTCGGCTACAGCCCTGGCGAACGCCTTGTTCTGATCCCAGGTGACACGCGAGCGGGCGTCCGTTTTGATCGGTACGACAACGTGCAACCCCTTGCCCCCGGTCGTCTTGACGAAGGCCGCCAGGCCCAAAGCCTCGACCTTCGCCTTCACCACCTTGGAGGCAGCGATTACATCGGCGAAGTTCAGCCCTTCGTCTGGGTCCAGGTCGAAAGTGATCTGGTCCGGGATTTCCGGCTCGCCAGGGGCGCAGCCCCATGGATGCAGCTCGAGCCCGCCCGACTGGGCGATCGCGACCAGACCGCCCACATCGGCCGCGGCGACATAGGGCGTGCGCGCCTCGACATCGATCAACTTCAGGCGCGGGTTCGACCCCGGCATGGCGTGACGCTGGAAGAAGGTCTCGCCGGCGATGCCCTCAGGCGCGCGAATGATCGAGGTCGGCCGGTCCGCCACATGGGCCAGAATCCGCTCGGCCGCCGCTTCATAGTAGCGCGCCAGATCGGCCTTGGTGATCGCCGGCCGGTCATCCACGGCGGGCCACAGCACCTTGTCGGGACTTGAGATCGTCACCCCGGCGACCATCACCTTGCCCGGCTTTCCAGCCGACCGCGTCGTCATCATCGGGTTCTTCGCATCGCCCATCTGCGTCGGGGTCTGCGGCGCCTGCGTCACCTCGGCAGCCGTCTTGTCTTCGCGCAAGCCTTTGAACGCCGCCTGTCTTAGGGAGCCCGCCTCGGTGTATCCCCCATGCTCGACTTCGACGACCAAAACCGGTTTGACCCAGTGGATGTCTCTGGCCGCCTTCGGCGCGCGTGGACCAAAAAAAGGCGATCTGTCTGTCGCCACGCCCTGAAGCGCCGGCACCAGCATCTTCGTCACCGCTTCGCCATAGCCGGTCCCAACGCGTCCCAGATAGCGCAGGCCGTTCTCTTCCTTCACGCCGACCAGTAGCGAGCGAAACCGCGTCCCCCCTTCCGACGACCACCCGCCGATCACCACCTCGTCGCGCCCTCGGCATTTGGACTTCAGCCAGGTCGTGGACCGCCCCGCGTGATACGGGGCTTCCAGCTTCTTGGAGATCACACCTTCTAGGTCCATCCTGCACGCGCTCTCGAGCACGGCCTGCCCTGATGAGGCGAAGTGCTCGACGTAACGCACCCGACCCGCCGCTCGTTTGGCGATCCGGTCAATATAGGCCTGTAGCCGCGCCTTGCGATGCGAGAGCGGCAACTTGCGCAGATCCTCCGCCCCCTCGAACAACAGGTCGAAAGCGAAGTAGACAAGGCTGCCGGTCTTCTCGTTCGAGATTGCGGCCTGAAGCGCCCCGAAATCAGGCATGTGATCGTCGTCCAGCGCGCACAACTCACCGTCGATCACAGCGTCCGGCCAAGTTGCGGCATCCGCCGCCAGCTCAGGGAACCGGTCACTCCAGTCCAGACCCTTGCGTGTCCGCAGCACCGCCCGGCCGCCACCGACCCCGATCTGAATGCGATAGCCGTCAAACTTGATCTCATGCGACCAGCCCACTCCGCCCGGCGGATAGTCCGTCACCTTGCACAGTTGGATCGGCGCAAATGGTGGCGGCTTTGGCGCCTTCAGCGCCGCTTTCGACGACCTGGGTTTGGCCGGCCCCTTTCGCGGTGTCGGCTTGGACGACGTCCATTCCTTGGCGCCCTCTGCGATCTCGGCCAGCGAGCGCCCCGTGGTTACGGAGGCATCGATCTCGGCCAAAGCATCCCCCTCGCCTGCCACCGCGAAGTCGTCCTTCTCCTTCAACAGCAGCCAATTGTTCCGCTTGGACGGCTTGCCGCGATCGTTCTTCAACCGGATCAGCGCCCACTTGCCCTTCAGCCGCTCGCCGTGAAGGACCATTTTGATTTGCCCCTTGGCCCAGGCCGCCTCCAGGTCCGGCTCCTGTGGTTCCCACGTGCCGACGTCCCACATCTGCACCGTGCCGGCGCCATAGTTGCCCTCGGGTATCGTGCCCTCGAACGAGCCGTAGTCCAGCGGGTGATCCTCGACCTCCACTGCAAGTCGCTTGACCGCCGTGTCGCGCGACGGCGCCTTGGTCACGGCCCAGGACTTCAGCACCCCGTCCGCCTCAATGCGGAAATCATAATGTAGCCGCGTCGCCGCATGACGCTGGATCAGATAGCGAAAGGCGCCCGTGGATCGCCCGCCCTTGGCGCCCTTGGGCTCGGGGGTCTCGCCGAACCGGCGCTTGGTTTGGTAGGTCTTCAGTTCGCCACGCATCCCGCCATAATCCCTGCTGGAGCAAACCGTTGCGGCTCATGTCGTCAGGATCAGGGACACGGTGACTTGGGCAATGCGCCAGCAGCGGTCATTGAATGATCGCCGATAGCAGACCTTCTAGCGCGCCCTCCTACATATCCGCTCCCGCAGGTTGCCACAGGGCGCCGCAAGTCGTACTGCGACGCATTCTTATCATGAGTGCGAGGCGACGATGCGCCCTTCCCTGTTCGGCCTCCTGGCATCCGTCTCCTGTATGGCCTTGACCAACGCCTCGCCGACCTGGGCGCAGCAAGAGGAACCGACAACTCTTTCCGACATCGTCGTAACAGGATCGCAGGTTTCCCTGCCCCCCGCCTATGCTGGGGGTCAGGTGGCTACAGGGGGGCGGGTCGGCTTATTCGGGTCGCTGGACACTATGGACACGCCCTTCTCCTCGACCAGCTTCACCGAAGACTTGGTCCGCAACCAGCAGGCCCGCAGCGTCGCCGACGTGCTGCAGAACGATCCGGCGGTCCGCGTCTCCAAGGGCTTTGGCAACTTCCAGGAGCTCTACATCATCCGCGGCTTCCCGGTCTTCTCGGACGACATGACCTATAACGGCCTCTACGGCGTGCTGCCGCGCCAGTACGTGGCGGCGGAGCTGCTGGAGCGAGTCGAGGTCTTTCGGGGGGCGACCGCCTTCCTGAACGGCGCTGCGCCCGGCGGCAGCGGCGTGGGCGGCGCGGTCAACCTTGTGCCCAAGCGCGCGCGCAATGCGCCCCTGACTCGTCTGACCGCCGGGTGGGAAGGCGGCGACGAGATCTACGCCGCCGCGGATGTTTCGCGCCGCTTTGGGGAGGGCGACGCCTGGGGCCTGCGTCTGAATCTGGCCAGCCGCGCGGGCGAAGGCTCGGTCGAGGGCGAAGGTCGCGCCATGACGGTTCTGGGCCTCGGCCTGGATCGCCGCGGCGATCGCGCCCGCTTCTCCGCCGACTTGGGATGGCAGGACAACCGCATCGACGCGCCGCGTCCGCAGGTCACGCCCGCCGGCGCCATTCCAAAGCCGCCGTCCGCCGACAAGAATTTCGCCCAGCCCTGGACCTATACCAACGAAACCCAGCTGTTCGGCGCCCTGCGCGGCGAGTTCGACGTGACCGACGCCATCACGATCTGGGCGGCCGTGGGCGGACGCGAAGGCAAGGAGCGTAACAGCCTGGCCAACCCGACAGCGCAAGCCGACGGAAGCCTGAGCAGCAACCGTTTCGACAACGGACGGCGCGATCAGGTCTTTTCAGCCGACGTCGGCGTTCGCGCTGATTTTGACACCGGACCGGTCGGACATCGTCTGGTCGCCTCCGCCGCCCAGGTCCAGACGCGGGAGAGCAACTCCTACGCCTTCTCCGATTTCGGCGGCTTCGTCGGCAACATATATGATCCGGTCTTCGTCCCTGCGCCGCCCGCCGACGCCCTGATCGCCGGTTCGTTGACCGATCCCACCGTCGTCGGGCGGGTCAAGACGACCAGCTTCGCCGTGGCCGACATGATCTCATTCCTGGACGGCCGCGTCCTGGCCACGGTCGGCGCCCGCTATCAGGAAATCGACACCCGCTCCTACGACTACAACACCACGGCTCGCACCGGCGGGTACGCCAGCGATGCGGTCACGCCGGTCTTCGCCCTTGTCTACAAGCCAAGCGACAGGGTCTCGCTGTACGCCAACTATTCCGAGGCCCTGCTGCCCGGGAAAATCGCGCCGGGCGTGATCAACAACCTGCCGGTCGCAAACGCGGGCGAGGTGCTGGAGCCCTTCCGCGCCCAACAGGCCGAGGTCGGCGTCAAATACGACGGCGGCGCCTTCGGCGGCACGCTCAGCGCCTTCACCACCACCTTGCCGAGCGAGCTTTTCGACCCTGCCGACCGCCTCTATTCCGCCGGCGGTGAGCAGAAGAACCGGGGCGTCGAGCTGACGGTCTTCGGCGAGCCCGTCATGGGCCTACGGCTGCTCGGCGGCGCGACCTGGCTGGACGCCGAGATCAAGCGCGCGCTGGATGCGTCGCTGGACGGCAAGTCGCCCATCGGCGTGCCAGAATTCCAGGCCAACCTGAACGTCGAGTGGGATGTCCCCGCCCTCGCCGGCCTGACGCTGGAAGGCCGCGCCGTCCACACCGGCGCCCAGCCCGCCAGCGCCGACAATGCGATCGAGCTGGACTCCTGGACGCGGTTCGACGCCGGGGTGCGCTATGCCTTCGAAGCGGGCGGGCAGCCGCTGACGCTGCGGGCCCGGGTCGAGAACCTGGCCGATGAGGATCAATGGGTTGCGGTCGGCGGCTATCCGGGCTCGAACTATCTGACGCTCGGCGCGCCCCGCACCCTGCGACTGTCGATCTCCACGGAGTTTTGAACCGCATGCGGACGCGGACCATCCGCGCCTGGTCCTGGGTGCACAAGTGGTCGAGCCTGATCTCGACCGTCTTCCTGCTGATGCTCTGCATCACAGGCCTGCCGCTGGTGTTCACGCACGAGATCGAGGAGGTCCTGTTGCATCAGCAGTGGGAACCAGCACGCTCAGACGGTTCGAAACTGAACCTGGATCAGGTGCTCGAGGTCGCCCTGTCGCGCCATCCCGGCGACGTCGCGGCCTTCATGAGCTTTGATGAGGAGCGCCCGGTCGTGAACGTGACGAGCGTCGATCCGAAGGGACCGGCCGGCGTCTACAACTTCCAGCCCATAGACCAGACCAGCGGCGAGGCCGCCCCGCCAGTCGCCGGCCACCCGGTAATGGAGTTCCTGCTCCAATTGCACACCGACATGTTTCTCGGCCTGCCCGGCATGCTGTTCCTAGGCGCCATGGGTCTGTTCCTCATTGCGGCCCTAGTGTCAGGCGTCGTGCTCTACGCCCCCTTCATGCGTCGCCTGCCCTTCGGCACGGTTCGGGCGTCCAAGGCGGCGCGTACACGCTGGCTGGATTATCACAACCTTCTAGGCGCGGTGACGCTAGCCTGGGTTCTCGTCGTTGGCGTGACGGGCGTGGTCAACACTCTGGCGACGCCCATCATCGCTTTCTGGAAGGACACGGCGCTGAAGGAACTGACCGCCGCCTACGACGCCCCTGTCGCGGCAGGTGAACGCGCCTCGCTCGATGCAGCAGTGCAGCGCGCCCAGGCCGCTCTGCCCGGCATGAGGTTGCAGTTCGTGGCTTTCCCCGGTTCTGACTATTCGACGGACCAGCACTATGCCGTCTTCTTCCACGGCGACACGCCGCTGACGATGCATATGACCACCCCCGCCCTGATCCACGCACGAACAGGGGAGCTCGCGGCGGTGGCGCCCATGCCCTGGTACGTGAAGACCCTGTCCCTGTCCCAACCGCTGCATTTCGGCGATTACGGCGGGCTGAGTCTGAAGATCCTATGGGCGCTGCTGGACATCGCCACCATCGTCATCCTGTTCTCCGGCCTCTACCTCTGGCTCGCCAAGCGGAAGAAGACGTCATGAGCCGCAAGGACCTGGGTTTCCGGGCCATATTCGGCGTGCCGATCATCCTCTTCGCACTCAGCCTGATCGGGCTGATCGGCGCTCTGTTGGAGGATGGTCTGTGGGACTGGCTCGGCGCCGCCCTCCTGGGAACGCCCCTCCTTGTCCTGGCGTGGGCTTTGATCCGTCGAAGACGGTAGAAGCCTGTCCGGTCTGCGCGGCCCGATACCAACTAAACCGTTGTCACCGTTGCCGAACGGTCTCCTATTCGTCCAGTCTGCGCCCCGGTCATCTGGGCAAGGCCGAAAACACGACATTCCGGATCACACACATAGCTCAAACCCGCCGGCGGTCGTCCTCAGTCGGCGGACGCCATGAGCGGATCTTCGACCTCTGGCGTCACGATATCTTCAGCTTCCCCTAGACAGGTTCGTCCAGACCCTCGGCTGAACTGACAACTACCGCTGCGGCAGGGCCCAGGCGATCACATGATCTCCCGCCGGGGTCTCCATGAAATGATGCCCGCCCGCCATTAGCACCAGGTACTGCCGCCCGTCCTGCTCATAGACCATGGGTCCGGCCTGACCGCCGGCCGGCAAGACGTCGGACCAGACCGTCTCGCCGGTCTCGATGTCGATGGCCCGGATCAGGTCGTCGGTCGTAGCGGCGATGAAGATCAGCCCGCCGGCGGTGACAACCGACCCGCCGTTGTTGGGGGTGCCGATGTCGAGCGGCAACATCGACGGGATGCCGAACGGGCCGTTCTTGCGCGCCGTGCCTAGGGGCCGATCCCAGACAGTCTGGCCGGTACGAATGTCGATGGCCCGGATGCCACCGTAGGGGGGCTGTTTACACAGCATGCCGGTCGAGCCCATGCGCCAGCCGGCGTTGACGTCGATGGCGTAGGGCACCCCCATCTGGGGATCGCCCGCGCCCTCGGCGCCTTCCGGGACGCCGCCGCGGGACTCCGGCGTCTGTTCCTCCAGCCGTGGGTCGCCATGCGGGAACCAGCCCTTTTCATTGGCTTCTGCGCGCGGGACCAGGCGATTGAAGTTAGGCATGTCGTTGTAGTTGGCGATGATCCAGCCCCGCTTCGGATCGACCGCAATCCCGCCCCAGTCGGACCCGCCATTGTAGCCGGGATACTGGATCCAGCGCCGGTCGCTGGTCGGCGGCGTATAGATGCCGTCATAGGCGGCCTGGCGAAATCCGATGCGGCAGATCATCTGGTCGATCGGCGACATCCCCCACATGTCGCGCTCGGTGAGGTCGCGCTTCGCCAGGGTATGGAAGCGCGAGAACGGCTGGGTCGGGGCGCGCTCTCGCGGCTCCACCCCGCCCACGGGCGCGGGACGATCCTCGACAGCCGTCAGGGGCCGACCGGTGCGACGATCCAGAATATAGAGGTCGCCCTGTTTGCTGGGCAGGACCAGGGCCGGCACGACACCGGCAGGGGTCGGATAGTCGATCAGAGTCGCCTGGGACCCGAGATCGTAGTCCCAGACGTCCTTGCGCACCGTCTGGAACGACCAGGCCGGGCGGCCGGTGTTGACGTCCAGCGCCACCAGGGAGGTCGAATAGCGGTTCTCGGCTTCCGACCGGTCGCCGCTGTAATAGTCGGCGGCTGAGTTGCCCATGGGCAGATAGACCAGCCCGAGCTGTTCGTCGCCCGAGGCGGTGGTCCACATATTGGGGGTGCCGCGCGTGTACTGGTCGCCCGCGTCCGGCCGACCGGTCAGGTCGGGCCGGGTCATGTCCCAGGCCCAGCGCAGCTCGCCCGTGATCGCATCGAAGCCTTGGATCACGCCCGACGGCGCCGCCCGGTACTGGCCGTCCAGCACCTGGTGGCCGGTGACGATTACGCCCTGGACGATGGTGGGCGCCGAGGTGATCGAGACCATGCCGGGGATCACGTCGCCCATGCCGATCTTGATGTCGACTGCGCCATTGGTCCCGAACCCGGCGCAGGGGCGGCCGGTCCGGGCGTCTACGGCGATCAGCCGGCCGTCCAGCGTGCCTTCGATGATGCGGGTGGCGCAGGGGCCGGCGGCGGCGGGAGCTGCCGGCGTGCTCGGCGCCGGAGCGCCGGGCGCACCCGCCGCCGGGGCGGACGCCCCTGCGTCGTGATAGGCCACGCCGCGACAGGCGGCGGTGTAGGGAATCCAGTCGTCCGAAACCTCGGGATCATAGCGCCAGCGCTGGCGGCCGGTGCGGGCGTCCAGGGCGATCAGAATGTTCCGCGCGGTGCACAGATAAACCGTGTCGCCGATTTTCAGGGGCGTGGTCTCCGCGCCCCATTTTTCTTCCGGGGTATCGCCAGTGCGGAAGGTCCAGGCTCGCTCTAGCTGGCCGACGTTGTCAGGGGTGATCTGGGTCAGCGGCGAATAGCGCCGCGACGCCTCGGTTCCGCCATAGGTCGGCCAGTCCGCGCCGGCGGCGCGCAGCGAGGGATCGGCCATGGCGGCGAGCGCGGCGGCCGCAACGTCGGCTGGCGACACGGGCCGGTTGGCCTGAGCGATGACCACGCCGGAAATCAGGGCCCCGACGACAAACACCGCCGCTCCCGTCAAGGCCAGCCGTCCGCCTCGGCGGGTGTCCAGCACCGGCAGTGCGGCGATCACCAGCACCAGCAGAACGGCCGGGGCGACCACCCGGGGCACCAGGGCCCAGCCGTTCAGCCCGACCTCCCACACGGCCCAGAGCACGGTCAGAACGAACACGCCGGCGTAGATCAAGGCCCCGGCCAGACGGAGCCGCCACAGCATCACGCCCGAGGCGATCAGCCCCAGACCGGCGAGCAGGTAATAGGCAGACCCGCCCAATGACAGCAGCCATGCGCCGCCAACCACCAGCACCAGACCGATGATTACAAGCACAGCGGCCAAGGCACGCACCGCGATGCCGCTGAGGCCCGCTCGCCTGTCTGTTCGCGCCATGTGCATACCCCGAGGCTGAATATCCGCACTTTGTGAACCGCGACTGCGCGGAGTGGTTCCCCTCGGGCGGTATGCGCGGCTTACATGTAGCTGAGCGCAGACGCGCTCGACGCCGCAGGCATCGAAGTGCCCGGGCGAGGGGTCAGGTGGAGAACTGCCAGGTCCTGGGTGAGACCCATCCGGGTCTGGGGTTCGGCGAAGCAGCGATCGCACTGATGAGGGACGCGACGGTCGAGCCCAGCCCCCAGGACTTCCAGTTCGCCCGAACGATCCAGTTCGTGCCCAAGATTCTTCCCCTAGATTCTTCTCAGCCGCATCAAGGATACACGCCGACCGCAGGAAGACCCTCGCCGTCGCCGTCCTCGGTCAGGACCGCCAAGGCCTTGCCATCCGTGATCGTCAACGTCAGGCGATGCGTCCACATGGGAAGGACGACGCGTCCGTCTTTAATCGGTCGGACGATCATCAACATCAGGGCGTCCTCATCATCACGACGCGCGAACACGCGGATGGTGATCTGTTCACGGGTGATGCGCTGAACCTCGAGCCGCACGTCCATCGGGCCGATCAAGTCAGTCTCGGATACTTCGATCGGCAGTTCACTCGCGCGGCGAAGGACCGGCGTCGTCGAAGAATTGGTCGTGACCAGCCAACTGCGCCCCTGGTCGGGCCAGAGCCCTTCAAAACCGTCCCGCGACGGTCGGAAACAGGTCGTCTGGTCGTTCTGACGTCCAAACACAGTCAAGGCCGAGACCGGAGCGCACCAGAAGCGGCTCGTGCGGTCACCAAGGGCCAAGGGTCGGAAGATCTCGACCTCATGCGCCGGAGTACCCTCCGGGATACGCGCGTTCAGGGCTGTCCCCATCTCGATGTCGCGCGTCACCCGTGCGGTCCGGGCATGCTGCATCATCCCCCGAGCCAGGACCCCGCGAGGCCCCTGGGCCTGCCCATCGACCGTCAAGGCCGTCGGATCAAAGCGCACGCCCCCGACTACGAAAGGCGTGGGCTGGATTTCATCAGGATGGTCAACGGCTGCCTCCAACGCACGAGTGAAACCGCCCGCCTCCTCGAAGGCAGCATCCAGCGAAGGCGCCACGCGTTCGGAAGCAACCGCGACCGCCTGGGCTCCGGTGTCGGCCGTCAGGGTCAGCGCCAGGCCGTCATAGACATAGCTGGCGACATCCCCCGGACGGAGGGGAAGGGGCAGATCGCCTGCGCGCGGCATGACCTGCCCCTTGCCGGAAACGTCCGGCCCTACCAGGCGACGGCGTAGCTTCACCTGCCCACGCTGAACCCTGTCGAGCACCAGTTCCAGGTCAATCCGGGTCGGGTCCCCCACCGGCAGAACCTCGACCCGATCAATGCGCTCGGTCGCTGCGCCAGGGGTGATGGAAGCGATCGACCACCAGGACCCGTACTCGATCGAAGGCGTGGCCAGATTGGCGCGGCCGTCCGGCGTCAAGATCATGCAGACGACAATCGGACGCCACCCCCACTGGTTGATTTCTCCAGACCCGCACCAGGCTTCAATGTCCTGTGTCGCCAGAGCAGTGCGCCCCGTGAAGCGGCGGAATGCGACCCGGGTGCCCGCCTTCATTCGAACCTGACCCATAGCCAGATCCCCCGCGAGAGCGCCCTCACGGACAAGTCGCATCGGAGCCCGCAAGACGACCCCGTTGCGCGCTGCAGAAGGTAGGATCTCAGGATCGCCGGCAGGCTCCAGCCCGTACATCGAGGCGATGAACCGATCCGCCACGCCCATGGCCGACCTAGGCGACTCAACATTCTCTTCGGCAGCGGACGCCGCTTCCGGCGCGGGCGCGACCTCCTGTGACTGAGCCCATACGGTAGTCGGCCCCAACAGGACCCATGCCGCAGCCAACACCCGTCGCATCGTTCCCGCCCCTTCAGCGAATCTCGACCAAACGATAGCGATACCGGATTTCGAATGACACGACGGAGTTCTGTCGCCGGCAGGGGTCAGAAGCCGCGAGCAACGCCAACTACCGAAATCCTGATGCTGACCGCGTCCTGCGCCCTTGGGGCAGCTGTCCGCCATCGTCCGAGATGCGCCATGTGTGGACGGC